>JAEZKL010000038.1 GCA_023415475.1 Bacillota bacterium
CCTGCAACCTTCCCCATAGCCACAACCTTCCCCTTAGCCACAACCATCCCCTTTGCCACAACCATCCCCTTTGCCACAACCTTCCCCTTTGCCACAAACTCCCCTTTGCCACAAGCTCCCCTTTGCCACTCACACCAGCTCAACATGATACTTCTCGAGCCAATAGTTAATCTGCAGCAGATAGGCCATCATCTGAGGCCCCGCCATTAACTGGCCATACCAGGGCTTGCCATAATCAGAGGGTGAACGCAGGAAGGTCTTAACCATATTAACGTCAATCAAAGGACGGATAGGCGCATTCGGGTCAGAGACTACCTCCAGAAGACGGTTACTAAGGAGGCTTTCATACTCCGGATGATAGGTTTTAGGATAAGGACTTTTCTTGCGAAAGAGAATCTCATCCGGAATCAGGCCTTTTCCTGCATCCCGCAGCAGCCTTTTGACCACGCCATCCTTCGCCTTCATCGAATAAGGCACATTCCAGACATATTCTACGATACGGTGATCTGCAAATGGTACTCTGGCTTCCAATCCGGAGTGCATACTACAGCGATCCATACGGTCAAGAAGGGTCACCATGAACCATTTAAGATTGAGAAATGCAATCTCCCTTCGACGAGCCTCCAGTGGACTCTCTCCGATCAGACGAGGAACCTCTGAGAGGGTCTTTTCATATGCGGCTTTCACGTAGCTTTCCAGATCGAGTGTTGCGAGAAGATCCTGGGATAAGAGGAATTTGCGTGTTTCCAAACTGTTTGACCATGGAAAGGTATCGGACTCCATAAGCTCCGGGCGGTTAATCCACGGATAGCCGCCAAATATTTCATCGGCACACTCACCGGTCAGTGTCACCTTTGTCTCGGCAGCTACCCGACGGCAGAAGTAGAGAAGTGAGGATTCTACATCTGCCATATTTGGCAGATCTCTTGCATCCACTGCAGGATAGAGTTGATCTGCCAAATCGAGATTATCACATTCCAGATAGGTATGGGCACTTTTAACATGATTGATCATGGTATCTACATAAGGTCGATCCTGGGAAGGCTGGAAGGAATTTGCCTGAAAATGCTTGGCATTATCCTTGAAGTCGAAGGAATAGGTCCGGAGCTGTAACCCTTGTTTATTTAGCTCTTTTGCACAAATTGCGGTAACTAGGCTACTGTCTACACCGCCGGATAGAAGTGTACAAATGGGAATATCGGAAATCATTTGACGTTTCACTGCATCGTATAATAAATACGAGGTTTTTTCTACCGTGGTTTCGTAATCATCCTCATGTGGAGCACTGGTTAATTCCCAATAGGGTTTTTCTCTAAGTCCGTTTTCATCAAAGGTTATGATGTTACCGGCTAATACCTCGCAGATATTCTTGAATACCCCTTTACCATAGGTTTTGGCAGGACCGAGACCAAAGATCTCGCATAGCCCACCGGCATCTACTATCGGATTTACCCCCGGATACTCAAAGAGTGCTTTAATTTCTGAAGAAAAGATAATGGTCTGATCCTTTATTGTATAGAATAGAGGCTTCACTCCAAATCGGTCTCTTGCAAGATAAAGAATCCTGTTATTTTCGTCCCATACAGCGAAGGAGAAGATACCGTTCAGCTCCTTTACAAATTCACCGCCGTAGGCCATAAAGCCGGTCAAAATAACTTCGGTATCCGTATGTGTCTTGAAGAGATAACCCATATTGATCAGGTTTTCTCTAAGCTCAGCAGTATTATAGAGCTCACCGTTGTAGATGATGGTGTAGGAGGCACCGGATTTCAGCTTTGTCATAGGTTGGTGCCCACGGCTGATATCGATGATGGATAATCTGGTATGAGCCATTCCAATTTTGGAAACCAGCATCTCGCCTTCATCATCCGGTCCGCGGTGGATCAACCTATGTCTCATATTTAATAAGATATTGTGCCATCGATCATAATCTTTGGTAAAATCAGCTTCCATATTACAAAAACCGGTTATCCCACACATTTTATCACCTCATAAATGGATTTATTGTTTTCATTTTGGCGCCATTACTATGGGCTGCAGCTGTCTGCCCTCCAGTGCTTCCTCCAGGGTCGGAAGCATGCAATCAAAATGTGCTACCATGGAGTATGGTTTACTTTTATAATTGTCCTGGCCGAATGGAACGAAATATATATTTTTTGCTCCTATTAAAAGACCGATATTTTTCAGGTTGTTACTGAGTGCATCGTTCGTAGATATGGAAATGACTACCGGTTTATTGTTACGAAGCTGGCTCTTTGCAGCCATGAGTACCGGAGAATCGGTGATGGCATTCGCAAGCTTTGCCAGCGTATTACCGGTGCAGGGAGCTATAATTACAATATCAAACAGGTTGTTTGGACCGATTTTCTCCGCTTCTACGATGGTCATAATCGGATCCTTGCCTGTAATTGTTTTCGCTTTTTTGAGGAAGTCATCTGCTTTGCCGAAGCGGGTGTCTGTTACCTGGGAGCGGTCTGAGAAGATAGTAGTAACATCGTTATCATTCTGTACTAGTCGTTCAATTTGGGGAAATACGGCATCAAAGGTACAATAGGAACCGGTTAAGGCTACCCCTATTTTTTTACCACTAAGAGTCATTTAATCACTTCTTTCTTTGATTAGCGATAGAATTGTTGTTACCAGAGTTTCTGCCGAAGTCTTGGGGGCCACCTTACCGGGCAGACTAAGACATAATTTTGCATTCAAGTGAAGTTTTTCGGCATAAGAATAATCCAAACCGCCGGGAGCGGAAGCGATGTCAATAATGCAGACCTGTTTATTGACGTAATCCAGACAATCCGGGGTTAAGATAAGGGAGGGTATGGTATTAAATATATAATCACAGGAAGGGAGAACACACTTAATATAAGGAAGAGTTACTGTTGAAAGACCCATTGCATAGGCAGAAGCGAGAGCCTCCTCGCTTCGTGCCGCTACCAGCACGTGAGCATCCAGGGATTTCAGCTTAGCTGCAAGTACCTTGGCACATCGGCCGTAACCAAGCACTAAACATTTGCTGGCGTGAAGATTACGATCACTGCCGGCAATCGCCTCCATGATGGTTCCCTCTGCCGTGGCTATTGCATTTAAAATGGTGATTTTCTCATCCTTCATCAAATCGTAATAGTAGATACCCTTTGCTTCGCAGGCTTTCGTAATAGCAGAAGGAATAATTCCTCCGAAGAGAAGATGTTCCCCGGACAATAGCTCTTCAACCTTTTCTATTGTAAGATCCTCAGTGTGGGAGTCTGCATTGATGGTTATTTTGTCCCTAGACATAGGAATTGGACCGACAAGTACATTACAGCTTTCAAATAGATCGTTAAGGGAGGACAATTCCGTACAGCTTTCATGAGTAATCTTCGTCTGGGTACGGTAGGTTGCAACCGAATAGCCTTTCGAGAGAAAGCCGAGGGCCATATATACCTGGCGTTTGTCACCGCCAAAAATTCCGAAATCAAATCTTGGGATCATAGTAACCTCCATAATTCCTTCATGCCATATTATATGAGTGCATACGGAAAAGGTGCATGTATAGCAAAATACGATAAAAATCATGTAATAATGACGAAGAATGACTGCAATTGACGAAATATTACAATAAAATATAACGATTCAAGAATTTAACCATGATTAATAAAAGTTCTTATATTGACTATTATGCATTTTTGTATTAGAATGTTTGTATCATTTATATACTAAGGAAGTATAGTTTAATATACTTCCTTTTTATATACTATAAAGGAGGAGAATATATTTATGAAATTCAAGAAATTACTTGCCGTATTGCTTGTTATAGCAATGACAGTATCTATGTTTACTGCATGCGGCACAAAAGAAAAGGGCGCAGGTACCGACACTCAGGCATCTGATGATAGAAGCGCTTATCCCGGAACAGCGGATGCTAATTCCATCACAGTTAATATTGCATCCGAACCCCCGGAAATGTTTTCTGTAACAACAACTGACACTACATCATTCTCAGTACTTCGTCATGTTATCGAGAACCTTGTTACTCTGGATGCTAATGATAAGGTGCAGCCCGGTGTTGCTAAGGAATGGACCATTAGCGATGATGGTTTGGTTTATACCTTTAAGCTTCGCGATGATATGAAGTGGTCCAACGGTGAACCCGTTACTGCAAAAGACTTCGTTTTTGCTTGGACCTCTCTTTTAACACCTGAGTTTGCAGCAGATTATGCATACTTTGGTTATGTATTCAAGAACGGTCTTGCATACAATAGCGGTGAAGTTGGTGCTGATCAGCTTGGCTTCAAGGCTGTTGATGATTACACCTTAGAAGTAACTCTCGAGAATCCTACCTCTTATTTCCTTGACACCTTAGCATTCGGTGTATTTGCACCCGTTAATGAGAAGGCATACAATGAGTTTGGTACAGCTTATGGTACTGATGCTGATAAGATGGTTTACAACGGACCTTTCGTAATGTCATCTTGGGAACATGAGAGCAAGATTGTTCTTACTAAGAATCCTGATTTCTATGGCGCAAAGGACATCTCTCTTGAAACAATTAACATGGTTATGATCAACGACACTAATGCAGCATTGAATGCTTTCAAGGCTGGAGAGGTTGATATTATCGGTTTAAACGGTGATCAGGCTAAGTTGTTAAGAGGCGAAGGCTTCCCTGTATACACCTATGATGATGGTGCTACCTTCTACTTAGAGTTCAACTTAACAGATCCTACTCTTGCAAACAACAATCTTCGTACTGCTATCACCTATGCTATTGATAAGCAGGCTTTCGTTGACAGCATTATAAAGAATAGCTCTAAAGCAGCTGTTTCCTTTACTGCTCCCGCTGTAAACGGTTTAGAGAAGAAATTCAATGAAGAAGTTGGCGAATTGATTCCTACTTTTGATGCAGCTAAGGCTAAGGAATACTTTGATAAGGCTAAGCAGGAGCTTGGTACAGATACAATTAAGATTACTATGATTTGTGATGACGGTGATACCGCTATTAAGAACGCAGCATTCGTTCAGGAACAAATAAAGACAAATCTTCCTGGCATTGAGATTGAAGTTGAGTCCATGCCTTTCAAGAGCAGACTTGAGAGAATGTCCAATAAAGACTTCTCCTTAGTATTTGCTGGTTGGGGTCCCGATTACAACGATCCTATGACATTCCTTGATATGTTTGAGACCGGCAACGGTAACAATCATACCAGCTATTCAGATGCAGCATATGATGAGTTACTTGGCAAGGTTCGTACAACCTTAGATGCAAAAGAGCGTATGGGTTACTTAATGGATCTTGAGAAGAAGTTAATGACAGATCTTCCGATCGCTCCTGTTTACTGGAGATCCAGAGATTACGTCCTCAGCGGAAAGATCGCATCAGGTGTAATTAGAACTGCATTCCAGGATATGAACTACAGAAATGTTAAATTAGCAAAATAATTTGAAATAACTTTGGATCATTTTTACAGATTCGTGTTACGAATTTGACTTGAGGTGGTGCGGGCTGGATTTTAACCCGCACTTCCCTTATGTAACGAATAATTCCCCAACAATTCCCTTACAAAAAAAAGCGAAAAAAAGCACGACTTTTGTGTTAAGATATAGTATAATAGAACGCGGAGTGAGTAACCGCAAGCTTGCTTGTGTGTTACGAGCGTAGCAAAAGATCATGAACAGCTTTACGTTCATGATATAATAAGCGGAGTGAGTAAATCGCAAGAAAGGCACTTGCTTTGCAAGCTTGCTTGTGTGTTACGATCGTAGCAAAAGATCATGAACAGCTTTACGTTCATGATATAATAAGCGGAGTGAGGTAAATGCAAGCAAAACACTTGCATAACAAGAATAGCACTTGCATTGAATGAAAGATGTTCGCACGGCAAGCTGGTATGAATGAATTAATCGGTCTATGATAGAATTGTCATCCTATATTACTTTTCTGGGGCAAGGATAGTATCTGCCACTTTATTCATTTTAATTAGTACATTAATGATTTGGTTTTCGAAAAGTAATATAGGACATCAATTCTTCTAGACCCAATTTTCGTTCTTCCTCATAATAATAAAATATAAGAAAATAAGAAAGGAGGATTGCATGTGTTTAAATATATTGTAAAACGATTGTTTTATGCGTTTTTGACATTAATAGTATTAACAACATTAACATTCTTTATGATGCGTTTGTTACCCGGCGATCCCTTCATTGGTGAAAAAGCTATTCCGGAGACTACATTAAAAGCATTAAATGAAAAGTATGGTTTAGATCAACCGATGTATGTTCAATTATGGATGTATATGAAGAATGTATTTCAAGGAGACTTAGGTCTTTCCATTCATTATAATCGTCCTGTTAATGATATTATTGCACAAGCATTTCCATATTCATTTGATTTAGGTGTTAGAGCATTGATTTTTGCTACTGTCATGGGTATCTTACTCGGTATCCTGGCTGCGGTTAAACGAGGAACCAAATGGGATACGGTTTCGATGCTGATCGCTATCATCGGAGTATCAGTACCTGGTTTTATTATCGGAGCTCTTCTTCAGTATTTCTTAGGTTTGAAATTGTACCAGTTAACAGGGGTGCGTTTCTTCCCAATCACAGGTTGGGGTTCCTTTATGAGCAAAATATTACCGGCTTTTGCTTTAAGTTTTGGCTCCTTGGCGACAATATCAAGATTAATGAGAACCAGTATGCTTGATGTACTTGGTCAGGACTATATTAAGACAGCGAAATCCAAGGGATTATCACAGAAGAAGATTATCTGGAAGCATGCTGTACGTAACGCCATTATGCCCATTATTACTGTTTTAGGTCCAATTGCTGCTGCCGTACTTACCGGTGCTTTCGTAGTTGAGAATATATTCTCAATTCCCGGGATGGGCAAATTCTTTGTATTAAGCATTCAGACTCAGGACTATACGATGATTTCCGGAACCACATTGTTTTATGGAGCCTTTTTAGTAATTGCAAATCTCATTGTAGATATTGCTTATGGTTTCATTGATCCCCGTGTTAAGATTGCGGATGCAAAGGAGTGACGACATGAGCGAAATAGATAAGAGTCAATTTGAGTGGGTCGGAGCCAATGCAGAAGAAGCAAATAAGATTGGCAGACCTAGTACCAGCTATTGGAAGGATGCAATGCATCGCCTTTCTAAGAATAAAGCAGCGATGGTATGCTTAATCGTAATAGTAATGATAATTTTACTTAGTATCTTTGTTCCGATATTTTCAAAGTATACCATCAGCGAGCAACACTTATCGCATACCGATGCACCAATGTTTTTCACGGATCCCACCGATGGTCATATACACCTTTTCGGTACTGATACTCTGGGTCGTGATATTTTTACAAGAACCTGGTCCGGTGGTAGAGTTTCCTTATTTATTGCCTTTGCGGCAGTATTTATCAACTTCGTTATCGGTGTTATCTACGGAGGTATCTCCGGTTATCTTGGGGGTGCAGTGGATAATTTCTTGATGAGATTTATAGAGATTATAAATGGTATTCCGTATTTGATCATTGTTGTATTACTTATGATGGTGATTCCTCCAGGAGCCATGACCATGGTTATTGCCTATGCAGCTGTTGGCTGGACAGGAATGGCGCGTCTTGTTCGTGGACAGATTATGAGTTTAAAGGAGCAGGATTATATTGTCGCCGCAAAGGTTATGGGTGCCAGACCTTCCAGAATTATAGGTAAGCACTTGTTACCGAATACATTGAGTATAGTTATTGTTGATTTAACATTAGCAATTCCGAGTGCAATTTTTACCGAGGCTTTCTTAAGCTATATTGGCCTTGGTGTTCCGGTACCGATGGCTAGCTGGGGTATTCTTGCAAATGATGGATCCAGAGTGTTCCAGATGTTTCCTTCCCAGTTGATTATACCTGCGATCTGCATTAGTTTGACCATGTTATCCTTTAATTTATTGGGTGATGGTTTGCGTGATGCGTTGGATCCTAAGTTAAGGAGATAATGTGATGAATAGAGTATTACGAGTAGATGATTTACATGTATCCTTCGATACTTATGCCGGTGAAGTAAAGGCAGTTCGCGGTGTCACCTTCGATGTAGCGGAAGGTGAGGTGCTTGCTATCGTAGGAGAAAGTGGTTGCGGTAAGAGCGTAACGGCACAGACGATTATGAAGCTGAATCCGATGCCTCCGGCACGTATTGCTAAAGGAGAGATTCAACTTGTAGATAAAGATATAGTAAATGCAACAGAGAAAGAGATGATGGCCATCCGTGGTAAAGATGTTAGTATGATCTTCCAGGATCCAATGACCTGTCTTAACCCTACTATGACAGTAGGTAAGCAGTTAACCGAAGCAATCCGTCATCATCAGAAATTATCGAAAGAGGATGCTCACAAGGAAGCAATTCGTCTTCTGAATCTGGTTAAGATTCCGAATCCGGAGCAGAGATCTAAGCAATATCCTCATGAGTTTTCCGGCGGTATGAGACAGAGAGTAATGATCGCGATGGCGCTTTCCTGTGCTCCAAAGCTTCTGATTGCGGATGAGCCTACTACAGCACTTGACGTTACGATCCAGGCTCAGATTATGGATCTTCTTCAGGAAATCAAGGAGAAGACCAATACAGCAATTATTCTGATTACTCATGACCTCGGCGTTGTTGCCAGCATGGCAGACCGTGTGGCTGTTATGTATGCAGGTAAGATTGTAGAGATAGGAAACGCAGAAGATATTTTCTACCGTTCCTCTCATCCCTATACAAAAGCTTTATTAAGAAGTCTTCCTACGACCGATATGGATCGCAGCGTTCGCTTGGTATCCATCGCCGGTACTCCTCCGGATCTGCTAAATCCTCCGGTGGGCTGTGGCTTCGCAAGTAGATGTAAGAATTGTATGAAGATCTGTCACGCAGAGCTTCCACCTCAGTTTGAAGTAGGACAGGATCATCTTTCTGCTTGCTGGTTGCATCATGAGGATTGTCCGAGTGCACAAGACGGAGGTGAAAAATAATGAGTAGAAAAACACCTTTAAATTTATCTGATAATAATAAGTTGGTTGAGCTACAACAGGTATCAAAGCATTTTAAGGTATCTGAGGGTATCTTAAAGGCAGTTAATAACGTCAATTTTGATATTTACAAGGGTGAGACCTTAGGTCTGGTGGGTGAATCAGGCTGTGGTAAATCCACCTTAGGTAAGGTTCTTATGGGTATCTATCCTCCTACTCATGGTAAGATTCTATATCATGGAAAAAAGGATATTGAGATTAAGAAGAGTACTCATTTTGATTATTCTAAAATGGCTCAAATTATCTTCCAGGATCCCTATTCCTCTTTAGATCCCCGTATGACGGTTGGATCTATCGTCGAAGAAGGTATGGTTATTCATAAGATGTACGATAAACAGAAACGTCAGGAAAGAGTATACGAGCTGCTTGAATTGGTAGGTTTGAACCGTGAGCATGCAAATCGTTTCCCTCACGAGTTCTCCGGTGGTCAGCGTCAGCGTATCGGTATAGCAAGAGCCCTTTCCATTGATCCTGTATTTATCGTTTGTGACGAGCCGATTTCGGCGCTGGACGTATCCATCCAGTCACAGATTATCAACCTTCTCCATGATCTTCAGGAGAAGCTGGGATTAACTTATCTGTTCATCGCACATGACTTAAATATAGTTAAATACATCAGTGATCGTATCGCTGTTATGTATTTAGGCAATATTGTAGAGTTAGCGACCAGTGATGAGCTTTATGACAATACATTGCATCCGTATTCCCAGGCTCTGCTTTCTGCAGTTCCGATTCCGGATCCGGATAAGGAAGCACAGAAGAACCGTCAGATTTTAAGTGGTGATGTTCCCAGCCCGATCAATACTCCAAAGGGATGTCCTTTTGCAGGACGTTGTCCGAAGGCAACTGATATCTGCCGACAGGAGAAACCCGCATTAGAGATGAAGCAAGGTCATCTGGTGGCTTGTCATCATGTAGCGAAATAAATAATAGGATATTAACCTTAGTAAAGGGAGCTGTTTAATAACAGCCCCCTTTTTTTATGCTTTTCAGGATTCAAAAAATGACGGCGAAACTAATTTTTAATTCATATTTGCATAAAATATATTTGTGTATAAAAATGGGAAATAATGATACGAAAAACGATTTGTCTTGCTTAAAGTAATAATATATTTCTTTATGTTGTAAATTACATGTCATTTCAGAACTAAGCTGTATCGGGATATTCATAAAATTAAGTTGAATGAAGGAAAATACACAAGAAATAAAAAATTTGCTGTATGAAAAGAGAAAATGCTGTAAATCATAAAAAACATAAATTCCCAAATGTTGGTTGCAATTGAAAAATCGCTATTATATAATTCATGTATTGGAAATATATGGTACGCATATTATCCTATAAGAGCATTATACAGAATTTGGGCTATCATTGTCTAACCGGCCAGCGCGTTTTAAGTGATATAATAAAATGTCAAACAATTCCTACAAAAGATTTATATAATTTACCTTATTATACCATAGGATAAGAATATATAAGCAGATTGAAAGTGTAGGGGAGAAAATGTTATCTGATATGCAATTGCACCAAAATGATATTTCAAGGATAACAAAAGATTTAATGCCGACTTGGTGGTCATTAAGTATACTTCTATTCCTGGTAAGTTTCGTTATTATAACAAGGGTATTGACGCTGGTTTATCAAGAAGAAGCAGTGATACCTGCTTTTTCAAGCAATGTGATATCTTATGATAATGGCTTAAGCCAGACAGAGTTGGAAACATTGGTTCAACTATCTTCTGTTTTTAGATGTAGAGAATCAAACGAAAAGACAAATGATAATGATAGAATATTATATGATACCTTTGAGGCATATTTGAAAGGAAACGTTATCGCTATTTCATCTACTAAGGCTAAACAGGCTTTTGAAATGATAGATAACTTAAAAGAGATTGTTAAATTAGAAGGAGATAACGAATATGAAAATATGTCTCTGGAAGGTAGGAATGTGTTTCTTAATATAACAAAAGAATTCTATCAATTATATGATTTAGACTTAATAATAAATGTTAACGGAGACGTTCATTCTATAACTGATTCTGCAGGGCATATATTGTATTTTCAGGATACGGTTTCCAATATAACAATCGCTCAGGTGAAAGCAATATTAATTATCACATTGACGGCATTTATATTATTACTTCTCTGTATCTTATTTGCGAGAAAAAATCATCTGTTTAAAAAGGAAGTGAACTATGATGGGATTGATAAAGAAAGATATGCCTAATAAACTGATACTGTTAATTGACATTCTTAGCCTAACATTATCTTTCGAACTTGCTACTTGGATTAGGTTCGGTGTTATAACAAGCCATTTTTATAATACCGGTATATATGGAATAGCCTTTGCTGTCATCGTATGCTTATATATTGCCGTTTTCTTTTTATATAATACATATCAAAAGTTTTTTAAACGAGGTTTTTTGGAAGAGTTACTTAAAATACTGAAGGTAAACATAATTTTAGTTGCAGCAATTACAATTATACTGTTTGTTTTTCAGGAAGGAGAAACTTTTTCAAGATTATTTTTTTTCTATTTTTTTGTATTGAATACCATGATAACTTATTTATCGAGGCAATATTATAAAGTCCTCATGTTAGCGGTTTATCGCAAGAGTACTTCAAGTATGAAGATAATGGTAATGACTACCTATGACCAGGCAATGCATATCCTCGCACGTATTAGAGAGGAGAATGAATGGGAATATCAAGTTACCTATCTTACCATCATTGATATTGATATGATAGGTGCTGTAATTGGAGGGGTTGAGGTGAAAGCCGATAACAATAATTTCTTCGATGTAGCAAAGATGGAAGTGTTGGATGGCGTCTTTATCCATATTCCAAATGATAATATGCTAAATATGAATTTGAATGATATTATAGTCCAATTCCAGAACATGGGCATAACTGTTAACCTAAGTATCAATACCTTTGGTTTAAAAATTCATGAAAAGGTAGTTCGTGAAATGAGCGGCTACCATGTACTTACCTATAGTTCTCGATTATTTGAAGAAAGTCAAATAATAATCAAAAGAATAACGGATATGTTAGGAGGCTTGGTTGGCAGCATTATTACAATCGTTTTAACCATTTTTATTGCACCGGCTATTCTGATTGAATCTCCCGGACCGATTTTCTTTTCGCAGGTGAGAATAGGAAGAAACGGAAGAAGGTTTAGAATCTATAAGTTTCGCTCAATGTATATGGATGCAGAAAAGCGTAAACAAGAGCTTATGGCATATAACGAGATGAACGGATTCATGTTTAAGATGACGAATGATCCGAGGGTTACCAAAGTAGGTGGATTTCTAAGAAAGACGAGTCTGGACGAATTCCCTCAATTCTTTAATGTCTTAAAGGGTGACATGAGCCTTGTCGGAACTAGACCCCCTACAGAAACAGAATTTATGCAATATGAAAGCAGACATAAAAGAAGGCTGGCACTGAAAGCAGGAGTTACCGGTCTTTGGCAAGTCAGTGGTCGAAATAATATTAATGATTTTGAAGAAGTAGTGAAACTGGATTTGGAGTATATTGATAAATGGTCAGTAGGCATGGATATTAAGATACTGATAAAAACAATCGGAGTTGTACTTTTTGGGAGAGGAGCAAGATAAAAGTATATTGATATTATGTGATGAATAAAGAAATTCCAAAAAGGTTAAAATATAACAATAAAAGTAATCTACACCCAAAAAGTTAAGCACAAGGAATGGAGGCATAAAGGATGAAGAAGGGCTTTTTATTTGTTTTGATTTTAACCACAATCTTATCCTTAATAAATACAAAGGATGCAATCGCGGCTTCAGGAATATCTGAGACCGAGAAATTAATTTTGGATAAATTAAATGCCGGAGCAGACTTTTCTGGTAAAAAACAATACTTGTCGGTATCATATATCAATCAGATAGAGAATGAATTTATCAGTAATAATGTTGATATTAGTGAAGAGCAGGCAGAGTTTGTTGTAAAAAAGATTGATGAAGCCATTGATTTGGTTAAGGATAAGGATATTGATAATGTGATCAGCTTGCAAAATTCAGAAGTAGCTTTACAGCTACTGACAATTATAGATGAGATTGCAACGATGTTTGATTATGATATAGCAATCGATCTCGAGGATAAAAGTATCAATGTAAAGAATTCAGAGGGAGATACCATTTTTATTTCAAAGAGCAGTATCAATCAGACAGGCAATAATTCTCTTGTTTTTTATGGGAGGAAGATGCTGAACGATGTTATACCTGTTATCTGCATTACATGTTTGGTGCTATTTCTGAGAATAATATCAGATAAAAAGTCCGTTTCTCATAAAATGTATAATAAAATAAAAGGAAACGGAACGATTTATGAGGAATAAACATTTTCGAATTGTGGTATATATTTTTGTCCCAATCCTGGTTGCTTTGGTTGGGATTGGGATGGTTTATTTAACTAAAACATCGCTGTTTCATTTACTCAAAGACACAATAATGCTGGAAGAGACAGAGAGTATATCAGAAGATAATCAGGAAACGAAGACAAGCTACGAATCAGAGTGGAAGGATACAAGATTAGCGCCTGCTGACGAAAGTATGATAGCAGATTCTCAGAACACCCTTAAGCATGATAGTCTTTCAAAAAATATAATTGATAATACGGTAATTAAGGTGAATGATATCAAGTTTCCTGAACTGGCCACACAGTATGCTATGCTATATTGCGATCGTATTGATATGGAGGTACCAATATATTGGGGAGATACCGATGAGGTTCTGGATGCAGGTATCGGACAATATATGGGGAGTTTTCTGCCTGGCTTCGAACGAAGTATATTACTTTCGGGTCATAACACAACCTATTTTAAAGTTTTGGAACAAATAGAGGCCGGAGATGTAGTGAAGTGCAATACAAATTATGGCGAGTATCAGTATGTTGTTGATGAGATAACCATTATAGATAAAGATGATGCTGAAGCGTTGATGGAGAGAATGCTATCCCTTAAAAACGAGAAATTGATCATGTATACTTGCTATCCCTTTACTCCTACTATTAGCACTAAAAGGCAACGATTGTTTGTCTTTGCCAATAAGTTATCCGGACCAATGGTAGAATATTAAAAATAGATAGACTAGAGAATGGCTATCATTTTTTTAATCAAAAGAGCAGATAATTGCAATAAAAATTCCTAACCAGAGTAGAATACTCAAGCCCAATCCATTGAGGAGTCCTTTGAAAAATCTAAGCTCATCATTTTGCTTCATACAACCTCCATGCGTACAATGATTTATTGTTTGTTATAATTAGTATTGACTTATCATCACGACTCATTCATATATAATAAAAAGAAGCAAAGCTTATGAAACGATGGTAGTTCAAGGTATATGATAATGATGATGAATAAAATTACTTTAATATTGACATTACTGAAATAGTAATATATAGTAATACAAAAGCAGCGAGGCGAGTCCTCGCTGCTTTTGATATCAGTACAGCCACGGGAGGTCTGTGCAAGACAATTTCATACTCTTACACCGGGATAGATTTAAGAAATCGCGTTCTATGTATTGATGTTTTATGCCGATTTTAGAACGATAGATTGATTCTAAATTATTGTCACAAAGTAGTATAAGTAATAAATAAGTAATAAATTAAGTTAATTCCATTGAAAAAGCTATATAATTTGCTATAATAAAATAGTTTAGATAATAATATTCATTGGAAGGATGCTTACGATGGGAAAGAATATTACAATGAAGGATGTTGCTGAGCAGCTTGGTGTCAGTACAGTAACCGTATCAAAAGCCTTGTCCAATCGAGAGGGTGTAAGTGACGCCTTAAGAGAAATGGTAAAGCGAAAAGCAGAAGAGATGGGCTATCGTTATAACTTTCTGGGTAAAAGTATGAAGGAAGGTCTGAACTATAATATTGGCATCCTGATTGCTGAAAAGTTCATGCGTGAGAGCGCTTTTTATGCAAAAATGTACCAGACAATCGTAAAGGATCTTTTGGTTTTTAACTTTTTTGGAATACTCGAGGTGGTTTCTGAAGAAGATGAGGAGGATGGTGTTTTGCCTCATATCCTGCAGAACAATAAGGTGGACGGAATTATTATTCTTGGGCAGATGCAGCGGTCGTACCTGGAGAGAATAGCCTCCGCCACTATTCCTTTCATATTTCTGGATTTTTCTGATGATCATTTTGAGGTGGATACCATAGTCAGTGACAGCTTTCATGGTGCTTATGAGGTTACCAGCCACTTGATCGGTTTAGGGCATAAGGAGATCGGTTTTGTCGGTAATATAAATGCGACCACGAGCATTATGGACCGCTATATCGGGTATTATAAAGCCTTAAGGCAGAATAGGCTTGAGATCAGGGATGAGTGGATCCTCAGTGACCGTGATGATCATGGTAAATTTACTGATATAATTCTCCCTTCCATGTTGCCTACTGCTTTTGTATGCAATTGCGATGAGGTTGCCTATAGCTTTATCCTACAGCTAAAAAAAGAAGGCTATCGAATTCCGGAGGACATCTCAGTTGTAGGCTTTGATAACTATATCTATGCTACCTTGAGTGATCCTCCGATCACCACGGTTGAGGTTAATGTCGAAGCTATGTCGGAAGCGGCTGTAAACTCTATCATGAAGAGGATTAAACATCCGACAGAGGATTACGGAAGAAAGGTAATCAGCGGAAGGATCGTTTACCGTGATTCCGCGAAAACACCGAGTACTCCAGTTCAGGATTCAAAGGATAAGAAGAAATAAACATTGACAAACAGAGTGACGTAATTTAGAATATTATAAAGTTAACGATAACTTAATATTAATAATTGAGTCATCTCAGTGAAAGAAAGAGAGCCTAAATGAAGAACATAATATTTTTAGCACCGGTTTTTAAAACTATGATTTGGGGTGGCAATAAGCTGGCCACGGAATTCGGCTATTCCATTCCGAGTGATAATACAGGAGAATGTTGGGCAATCAGTGCTCATAAGAATGGTGATTGTGAGATTAAGAACGGAGTATACAGTGGTAAGACCTTAAGCTGGCTTTGGGATAATCATAGAGAACTCTTTGGTAATGCAGAAGGGGAGGTGTTTCCGCTTCTGATTAAAATAATCGATGCTAAGACGGACTTAAGCATCCAGGTTCATCCCGACGATGCTTATGCCGGAGAGCATGAAAATGGTGCGTTGGGTAAGACAGAATGCTGGTATATTCTAGACTGTGATGAGGGCGGTGAGATAGTCATCGGACATAATGCCGAGGATAAGGAGCAGTTATCGCAGATGATTCATGAGAATCGATGGAAGGATTTGATACGCTTATGCCCGATCAAAAAAGGTGACTTCTTTCAGATAGAACCGGGTACCGTTCATGCAATCAAGAAGGGGACTATGATTTTAGAGACCCAGCAGAATAGCGATATTACTTACCGATTGTACGATTATGACAGACTGGATAACGGGAAGCCTCGTGAACTTCATATTGATAAAAGTATTGATGTTATCAACTGCCCCCATATCGATCAGGCAGTAAGAGGCAAGCTGAATAAGAATGAGGAATGTGATATCGAGGACTTAATTAGCTGCGAATTCTATGGTGTGAAGCGTGTTCGTATGCACGGTGAGCAGGTGTTTTCGCAGGTGCATCCATTTCTCAATGTAAGTATTATCGACGGTTCCGGGCAGATCGACGGAACGGAGCTTAATAAAGGAGATCATTTCATACTTCCTTATGGTTACGGAAGCTATCAGCTGAAGGGAGAAATGGATTTAATCATCTCATATATATAAGCATTTATGTAACGTAGTTACATGTTGGAGGTTATGACGATGAGGGTAGATGAAATAAAAGGGCATCTGACGAAGGACATAATTCCGTTTTGGAAAAGCTTAAAGGATGACGAGTTTGGCGGATTCTATGGGGAGATGGATTTTGATCTAAATTTGTATAAAAAGGCGGATAAGGGCTGTATTCTTAACAGTCGAATCCTGTGGTTTTTCTCCAACGCCTATATGACCCTTGGGGAGGAGGACTGTCTTCTATATGCAAAGCATGCCTATGAATTTATAAGAAAGGCTTTCTTCGATCAGGAGAATGGCGGCGTATTCTGGTCCGTTACCTATGACGGAAAACCTTTTGATGATACAAAGCATACGTACAACCAGGCCTTTGCAGTATATGGACTTGCGTCTTATTACGGAGCTTCTAAGGACAAGGAGGCACTCGCCCTGGCTTACTCGCTTGTAGACAAGATAGAGAACTTCTGCAGGGATGATATTGGTTACCTGGAGGCTTTTGACCGTTATTTTAAGCCGGCTTCCAATGAGAAATTATCAGAGAACGGAGTTATGGCAAGCAGGACGATGAATACTTTGCTTCATGTTCTGGAAGCCTACACAGAGTTATACCGAGTGGATAAGAATAAGGCCATCGCAGATAAGATAAGATGGATTCTCGATATCCTTGCGGATAAGGTATACAATCCTGCCAAGGAGAGACTTGAGGTATTCTTTGATTATCAGATGAATTCCCTTCTGGATCTTAACTCCTACGGACATGATATTGAGGCCTCCTGGCTGGTCGATCGTGGTGTGGAAATTCTTAACGATCCGGAGTATATAGCTAAGATCACACCGATCACCAAAGCGCTGGCGTCCCATATCCATTCTGTGGCGATGGATGAGTCCTCCCTCTATAATGAATGTGAGAAGGGTGAAGTAGATACCAAGAAGGTGTGGTGGGTACAGGCAGAAGCTATGCTTGGTTTCCTGAACGGATATCAAAAGGATCCCTCTAGAAAAGAATACTTAGACAGTGTAGCAAAGATCTGGGATTTTACGAAGACCTATATGATTGATCACAGAGAAGGCTCTGAATGGTTCAATGAGCTATACAAGGATGGAACTCCGATTACGAGTAAGGAGATTGTCGGACCCTGGAAATGTCCCTATCATAACGGAAGAATGTGTTTTGAGGTTCTTAACCGCAAGGCTGCGTTCTAAGGAAACGGTTCACCCAACCATTCTTGAATGGAGATAAAAGTCGAAGGAGAACTACAATTCATCCAAATTATTATGTCGAATTAGATAAGTATGAAAGATTAATCGCGAAGAAGAATGAAATAAGTATGGTATATACCGGAATGTATGACCGCTATGTAAATCCCGTTTTAACTAATGAGCATATTCCGGTATTCTGGAAATATGATTTGAATGAGAAGACAAACCCGTATTTTATGGAGCGTCTAGGCGTGAATGCCGTATTTAATTCAGGAGCAATTGAGCTGAACGGCAAATACTATCTGGTTGCCCGAATTGAAGGAAATGACAGAAAGTCCTTCTTTGGTGTGGCAGAAAGTGATAGTCCGGTGGACGGCTTCAAGTTCTGGGATTATCCGGTGGAGCTTCCGGATACCTGCAGCTATGAGACCAATGTCTATGATATGCGTCTTACCAAACATGAGGATGGTTATATCTATGGTGTATTCTGTTCTGAGAGCAAGGATATGACAAGCACCGATCTGTCAGCTGCCGTTGCGGAAGCGGGTATTGTGAGAACCAAGGATTTAAAGACCTGGGAGAGATTGAACAATCTAAAGACACTGCAGTCACCTCAGCAAAGGAATGTAGTACTTCATCCGGAGTTTGTGAACGGTAAATATATGTTCTACACCAGACCCATGGACGGATTTATCGAGACCGGGTCGGGAGGCGGCATCGGTGCAGGCTTCTGCGATGATATCACCAATGCTGTGATCAACGAAGAGATCATCACCAGTAAGAGAAAATACCATACAATCACCGAAGCCAAAAACGGTGCCGGTGCTGTTCCGATTAAAACAGAAAAGGGCTGGATCCACATCGCTCACGGTGTACGAAATACGGCTGCCGGCCTTCGTTATGTTGTCTATGTCTTTGCCACCGACTTAAAGGATCCCACCAAAGTGATTGCGGAGCCCTCCGGCTTCTATATCGCACCATTAGGAATGGAACGCATCGGAGACGTGTCCAATGTAGTATTCACCAACGGAGCGATCGCAAGAGATAACGGCGAGGTATATATCTATTATGCTTCCTCCGATACCAGACTTCATGTGGCTGCGACCAAAGTGGACCGCCTCATTGATTATACCTTCAATACACCTACCGATCCACTTCGCTCTGTAGACTGCGTTAAGCAGCGCTGTGATCTGATCCGAAAGAACCTGGAACTGCTAAATAAATAGTATAATGACCGGTCTTGTAAAGATTTGCTTCGTAATCCTTGCAAGGCTGGTTTTTAAGTGTGCAGATAGGTGCAAATGTGAAGACTGTCATGATGAAAGCAATCTCGGGAGGAATCATTTCATAGTTATAAAGGATTACTGCGCTACCTGTATTCGCTGGATTAAGAGGAAAACTTCACAGTCAGATAAGGTCGAATCATCAATGTCTTTGACGTGTTACAACTAATTTTGCCCTTTTGCGATAGCGAAAAAGACATGAATGGTGCATTGGTTATCATTTTATTGCCAAATCCAAAAAAATGCTTGAATACATTACAAAAATGTAGTAAACTTCGTTTATGCAATATATTGTGCAAATTAATCACATATAAGCTGGCGTTGTACAATATTTGCATTACCTATGTTAACAGGAGCTGCTAAGCAGCAATTGCATGAAGATAAAGCATTGGTGATAATGGAAGGAGAAGACATAATGAAGAAGGTTACCATTCAGGATGTGGCAAAGGAATTGAAGTTATCCAGGAATACCGTTGCGAAGGCATTGAATAACAGTGATACGGTTTCCTATGAGACAAGATATGTTGTGATAGAGAAGGCGTATGAGATGGGATATTCCAAACTGTCTCCGGTAGTACTCAACGAATTCAAATTGAGAAATAAGATTGATGATACCAAGACCATTGTCGTGCTGACGAGAAGAGAGATTTCGGTTTTCTGGAACAGTATCATCATGGGTATTTCGGATGAGCTGAATAAATATGGCTGTAAGCTTCAGTTTAATTTTATCAGCGAGCAGGATGAGAAGAATCTGGTGCTTCCTTTGGATTTACAGGCAGAGGTTAGCGGAATTATCATTCTTAGTGTCTTTTCCATTGATTATATCGAACAGATTATGAAACAGAATATTCCGGTGGTTTTTCTGGATGCACCCGGTAATTTAGACAGTATCGCGCATTATGGAGATATTATTATCTGTGAGGGACAGAACAGTGTTAAGCAGATTACGACCGATCTGATTTCCCAGGGCCATAAGCGAATTGGCTTTATAGGTGATATCACTTATTGTAAGTCTATCAATGATCGGTATCAGGGCTATCTGAATGCGCTTCAGGCAGCAGGCGTCACGATTGATGATTCCATTATAGCGACCTATCACGCTCCCACTAAATTCTATAAAACAGACGAGGTAGATAAGGCTTTGAATGGCTTTCCCACGATACCGGAGGCGATTGTCTGCGCGAATGATGATATCGCTCTGGATGTGATTCGCTGCTTACGGGGGAGAGGATTATCGGTGCCCCAGGATGTTGCGGTTACCGGCTATGACAATGTTGAGGGAATGTCACAGGTGGAGCCCTTCTTAACGACGGTAAGAGTCGGGAACCAGAGGTTAGGCCGCCGTCTTGTACAGCAGCTGATGTGGAGAATACAGAATCCGACCTTCCCTAAGGAGGTTATCTTTATCGGCGTAGAGGTCATCTTCCGTCAATCCTCCAATAGGTAAAAAAATAATCAATATCCGTTAAAAGATATGCGAAGAGCTTTTATATAATTGAATAGCAGTTAGAAGGAAGGGCTATATACTTTCCATAATGCACTGATTGGTGTTGCATCGGACACAATGTCGGTATGTATTATGGAAAGTATATAGCTTTTTTTTTGTATAAGCAAAGTGAGCATGAAGCGGAAAAGCTGGCAAAGCGTGTTCTTCTGTTTTGCATTAATGCTTGATGGATTTTATATGATGTAAAAAGCATGCACTTTAATATTTTTCGGCGAATATAGGCATATTATATAGAAAAGAATAGTAATACTTAGTACTTATTATAATATATCACAAAATGGACTATTGTCATTTGAAAAATAATATGCTACAATGCACACATAAGATATAGAAATGCAATATTTAATGCACTGTAATGCACCATATCAGGAGGGGGATAACAGCATGAGAAGAGCGAAGCGGATGAGGCAATGGATTGTCGCAATACTGATTATTGCACTAAGCCTGAGCGGTATCAATTTTGGACAATACAAAGCCAGTGCTAAAACGGATACTTCTCTTGAGGAATATAAAGAGCTGTTAAGTGAGACTAGTTTCAAAGGAACGGATTATAAGGAGTATTTGGCTCAGTTCGATACCACGGAGAGACCGGATCAGGAATATATCATCGAAGCAAAGGACTATGTTCGAGCTGAGAACATGGTGGTAAGGGAATACATAGATTACGAAGGAATGGAAGGCACCTCTGTTTATACCGAGGAGCGGGGCTTGATTGAATATGAAGTTAATATTGAGGAGGAAGGTTTGTATGATATTTCCTTATTATATTATCCGATAGAAGGTAAGAGTGCATCCATCCAAAGGGGTATCTTTATTGACGGAGCTTTACCTTACGCACAATTGGATCTGATCGAATTCTCAAGAATTTGGGTGAATGCCATATCAGAATGGGAGAGTGACAACCGTGGCAATGAGTTGAAACCAAAGCAAGTGGAAGCTCCCGACTGGATTACCGGTTTCCTATATGACAGTGATGGCTATATTACCGATAAGCTGGCTGTATATTTTACTGCGGGAACTCATACAATCACGCTCTACTCCAGAAGAGAACCGATGCTTCTGCGTAAGATCATCTTAAACAATGTGGAAGAGACCGCTGAATATAACAAAGTAAAGGAGAAGCTGGATGCCTCCGGTGCGAAGGACACCTCCGGGCAGCTCGTGACCATCCATGCTGAGCAGGCGAACCGGAAATCCTCTCAGATGCTATATCCATCACAGGACAAATCTTCTCCTGCAGTATATCCCTATAGTGCAAGCGAATTGAGAAATAATACGATAGGAAGTAACAGCAGCTGGCGCCTCGTAGGTCAGTGGCTGGAATGGGACTTTGAGGTGAAAGAGACGGGTTACTACTACATAACTCTTCATGCAAGACAGAATTTTGTAAGAGGTATTTATACCTCCAGAAAGATTACTGTTGATGGTGAGTTACCCTTCAATGAAATGAGCGACTATGGCTTTCATTACAAGTATGACTGGCATATGCTCACCCTTCAGAGTGATGATAAAGAGAAGTATCGTTTTTATCTGGAAGCAGGTAAGCATACCTTAAAAATGGAGGTAGTGCTGGGTGATTTCTCCGAGATCGTCAGTGATGTATATGATGTGGTTCAGGACTTAAATTCCGTATATCGTAAGATTATCCGAATCACAGGAGTTGAACCGGACCAGTACCGTGATTATAATCTGGAGGACAATATCCCCGGACTTGCGAAGGAACTAACGGTAGCCAAGAATAAACTGGAGGATATTATCAGCCGCCTTACTGCGGTTGCCAAAGCTAGTAACCGTGAGGCAGCTCTTCGTACGATGGTGAAGCAACTGGAGGATAATATTAAGGATGTAGAGCGCTTTGGTAAGAGTCTGCCTGCATATAAGACGGATTTAAGTGCGCTCGGTAACTGGATTACAGAGGTTTTGATGCAGCCTCTGGCGCTGGATACGATCTATGTACACTCGCCGGATACCAAAGTCCCGAAGGTAAAGGATTCCTTCCTGGATAAGGTGATGCATACAATTAAGACCTTATATTATTCCTTTGTTATTGATTACAATACCATCGGTAATGTAGCTGAGAATGAGAAGGAAGCGAAGTCGATTACCGTATGGATCGGTTCCGGCCGTGATCAGGCAAATGTACTGAAGGCCTTAATTGATGAGACCTTTACACCGGTTAAGAACATTAATGTAAATATTCAATTGGTAGATATGAGTACTCTGCTTCAGGCGACCTTATCCGGTCAGGGTCCGGATGTAGCGGTACAGGTTGGTAACGATCTTCCGATGAACTATGGTATGCGTGATGCAATAGTAGATCTATCCAAATTCCCGGATCTTAGTGAGATAAAGAAGTTGTTTAGAGAAAGTGCGATGGTACCTTATGAATTTGAGGGTAAGACCTTTGCTTTGCCGGAGACAGAGACCTGTCTGATGATGTTCTACCGTAAGGATATCCTGGAAGAGTTGGGGCTTGAGGTTCCTAATACTTGGGATGACATGAAGGTGGCACTTTCTATTCTGAGCAAGAACCAGATGGATATGGGAATGCTGCCGTCTGTAGATCCTATTAATGTTGCACTGCCTTCCAATGGACAGGTGTTCACAATGCTGCTGTACCAGAATGGCGGTCGATATTATAACGATGACGCTACCGCCACCTTACTGGGTAACGATATCGCAGTACGTACCTTCAAGGAATACTGTGAGTTTTATACTGATTATAAGCTGGAGAAGGAGCTGGCAGTTGACCAGCGTTTTAGAACCGGTGAGGCACCGATTATCATAGCCGATTATACGCTGTATAACCAGCTGCAGGTATCCGCACCGGATATCAAGGGCTTATGGGGCTTTTCCAAGGTACCGGGAACCGTGAGAGAAGACGGAACCGTCAATCACAGCGTATCCAGCCAGGGCTCGGCAACAATTATGATGAACCAGACAAAGGAGAAGGAAGCCGCCTGGGAATTCATGAAATGGTGGACATCAACCGAAACACAGATCCAATACGGGCGTGAGATGGAGGCACTGATGGGAGCGGCAGCACGCTATCCTACAGCGAATATAGAAGCCTTCGAAAGTCTCCCCTGGCCGACAGAGGACTATGAAGCTCTGAAGGAACAATTTACCTGGATGAAGGGTATTCCCCAGGTTCCTGGCGGTTATTATACCTGGCGTAATGTAAATAACGCATTTTATAAGGTAGCAGTAGCGACGAATACCGATAAGATGCAGCCAAGAGAAGCGCTCACCGAATTTGTAAGATATATCAATGATGAAATAACCTTTAAGCGAGCTGAATTTGGTTTGCCGACCGCGGGGGAGCAAGCCTCCTCAGATCAGAAGGAATAGGGGAGAAGTCGGATGAAAAAGAGGCCTAATATGGATAACGAACAAAATGAATGGTCCCTGAGAAATAGAATAAGGAAAAGCAGAGCATCATATGTCATGCTGGCACCGTATTTTGTGCTGTTCTTTCTGTTTACAGTGTTACCGGTGCTCACCTCCATCGGATTGAGCTTTACCAGCTTTAATGTATTGGAGCCGCCAAAGTTTATCTTATGGGAAAATTATATAAGATTATTTCTGGACGATGATATCTTTAAGATAGCGATCAGGAATACCTTGATATTTGCGGTAATTACCGGACCCATCAGTTATTTCATGTGTTTGATATTTGCTTGGATTATCAACGAATTTAAAGGAAGGACCAGAGCATTATTAACATTAATTTTTTATGCTCCCTCCATCTCTGGTAATGCCTATGTGGTATGGAACCTGATATTAAGAGGTGACCGCTATGGCTACTTGAATGGCATCCTTTTAAAGCTTGACTGGATCAATGCTGCGATCATCTGGATGAAGACGGAGAAATACGTCTTACCGATGCTGATTATGGTACAGCTGTGGCTGAGTCTGGGTACCGGATTTCTTACCTTTATTGCCGGTCTGCAGACGGTGGATAAGTCCTTGTATGAAGCAGGTGCAGTGGATGGTGTTAAGAACCGCTGGCAGGAGCTATGGTATATTACTCTTCCTTCCATGAAGCCTCAGTTAATGTTCGGTGCGGTTATGCAGATAACCACAGCCTTTGCCGTAGCTGATATTTCGATCAACCTGGCCGGTAATCCCAGTGTAAATTATGCGGGTACCACTATTGTTACCCACCTTTTGGACTACGGTTCCATCCGTTATGAAATGGGATACGCCTCTGCAATTGCAACGATCCTGTTCCTCCTTATGGTTGGTACCAATAAGCTAATCCAGAATGTGCTTAGAAAGGTAGGTAACTGACATGGTAAGAGAGGATAGTAAGCCAAGAAGGCGATTGTTTCGTAGAAAACAAAAAGTCTTAAATCGTTCCATGGCAGGTAATGCTACTTTATTCATATTTATGGCTATCTGTGCCGTGTTTATGGGTTTGCCTCTGGTTATGGTGGCGAACAATGCCTTTAAGCCTCTGGATGAATTATTCCGTTATCCACCGACTATTTTTGTACGCAATCCCGGTACGGATAATTTTTACGACTTAATTGTATTGATGTCGAACTCCTGGGTGCCGCTGACAAGATATATTCTGAATACGATCATAATTACCGGCGGGGGTACTCTGGGTCATGTATTGCTTGCCTCCCTTGCGGCTTATCCGCTGGCGAAGCACAATTTTCCGGGGAAGAAGCTTCTTTTCAGTATCGTTGTATTATCCCTGATGTTCTCCTGGCAGGTAACGCAGATACCGAACTACCTGATCATCTCAGGCTTGGGGATTAACAATACTTATCTTGCGGTGATGCTGCCTCCCTTTGCTTACGGACTTGGACTTTACCTGATGAAGCAGTTCATGGAGCAGATACCGGATTCCTTGATCGAGTCTGCTAGGTTGGATGGAGCGACGGAATATAAGGTATACTGGACCATCATTATGCCAAACGTTAAGCCGGCATGGCTTACCCTGGCGGTACTTCAGTTCCAAAACCTGTGGGGGAATACCGGTAGTGCATTCCTTCGTGATGAAGAACTGAAGCCCTTGCAGTATTCTTTGATGCAGATTGTGAACGGCGGACCGGCAAGAACCGGTGCGGCTGCAGTGGTAACCTTGATCATCGCAGCAATTCCGATTACCTTCTTCATTATCTGCCAAAGCAGTATTATAGAGACCATGGCAACATCGGGTATGAAAGAATAGATTGAAAAATCATAGATTTTTCAATCGGCAAATTTGTGCTGCCGCCCAAATTCGCGGTGATTTGGCAGCCTGAATGAATAGTGTGAAAATAAAATACAATTTTCACACTGTCAATATCTTAGGGGGGCTAACATGAAATTGAAAAAGTTATGTCTTATCCCAATCATTATGATATTTGCCCTTGGTAATTGCGGGCAGGCTTTCGCCAACTCGAATGTTCCTTACCAGACATATAATTATAATTATTGGAATGATGCTTATTAT
>JAEZKL010000035.1 GCA_023415475.1 Bacillota bacterium
GTGAACTTCCTATATTAGTTAGTGATATCGTAAATGTCCCGTTGGATTTTGCTAGTTCCATACTCTCCACAATATCTTTAGAGCTTCCGGAGTGGCTGATCGCAATCATTACATCATCTGATCGGAGACGGGTGGCTACGATTGCCTGCATATGAGAATCCGATATGGCCATAGCATCTAGTCCCAGACGTAAAAGCTTGTGTTGAAGGTCAAGGGCAACTGCGTGTGAATTACCCAAACCGATTATGATCACCCGTTGGGCTTTCATTATAACATCAGCCGCCTTTTCAATGTCCTCAGCCTTTAATATGTCATGGGTGAAATTAATCGCATGCAGTGTTCCCTGAAATACTTTATCAATAATCACAGAGGCGCTATCATCGGCTCTTATTTCTTCATGTATACTTTGCAAAGGAGATACGATATCCTGGGCAAGAGTAACCTTAAGCTCCTGATATCCATCTAAACCCACGCTACGGCAGGCGCGTATTACAGTTGCATCGCTGACACCGCTGTTTTCTGCTAGACCGGCAACGGAAAGGTAGATAACCTTTTCTGGATTTTCGTAAATATAATCAATTACCTGCTGCTCGGATTTGCTAAGGGAAGGATAAAAGGCCTTCATTTTTAATAATAGTGCCGGTACTCTTTCGTTTGTCACTATTTTAATCTCGTATGATACAAGTACAATACTTTATATCATAGAACTCCTTTCTTGAATTACTTTAATTATTCTATTACTTGACTATCACAGAAACGCCATCAGGTATAATAGTAATCTTACTATCACTTTTCTCTAGATAATTGTCTGCTTTGGCAATCGCTTCCTGAATACTCCCGGCATACTCCATTTGCATATCGGTTATGAGCTCTGGGGGTGCCTGCGTTACCATAATTACCCTATGCTTAAGAAGGATGCGACACAAAATCTGTGCTTCCCACTGGTCGGGTACTGTTTCGCCGCGTTTTCTTGCCAGAATATCATCCATAATTGTCTGCAAAGCGTTTCCGTTAGAAAAGGTATCATATAGATCCTGTCCACCATGGCCATATACACAGCTTGATACCATGATAATTATGCCCCCCGGTTTGCAGGTGTACTCCGCTGCTACCATACCTTTCACCGTTTGATATACATTTTGGTCAAGAGGATATCCCCCGTTAGTTGAAATCACGATGTCAGCAGGAGAAGCATCCACACCACATAAATCTTCGACAAAGGTGCAACCGACTCGATGGGCCTTGTCATAGTGGCCTGCAAAGGCTTTAATTACTTTTTTGTTATGATCTAATACGACATTGATAATAAAAGCAAGCTTTGCTTTTTCCGCAGCATATAACATATCCTTGTGAAGAGGGTTCCCCTCCAGTATACCTGAACGAGAGAGAGGATCGGCAATGAATTCGGAACAGTGGTTTGCCATTACGGTGGAGCGGCTGCAAATACCCGGTAGTACGCTTTTTCTGCCGCCGGAAAAGCCGGCAAAAAAATGAGGTTCTATAAAACCTTCCGAGATAAGCAGGTCTGCCTGAGCAGCATAACGGTTAATTATGAGTTCGCCACCGGAGGGCAAGGTGCCGATATTTACAAAGTCCTCTGTTTTCCAGCTTTCATGAATAATAAATTGAATATCTGGGTTATTTACTATTCCTTCGCCGAACTTGTCAATTAATTCTTCTTTTGTGGTTGATCGATGAAAGCCGGTAGCAATTAATATTGTGAGCTTGGCTTCTGGATTTCCTTCATGGATTTCCTTTAATAGTGATGGCATTATTAATTTGCTAGGTACCGGTCTTGTATGATCACTGGCAATAAGGACAATGTTGTTTTTCCCCTTAACCAGCTCCCTCAGTGGAGAGGATTCGATAGGATGGGAGAAAGCTTCATCAATTAACTCTGTTTCTGACATATTGGAAACATAGTCATGAGCCTTTGATTCCAATATTTTGTTAATACGGTAATCAGGTATCTCGGTTTCTAGGATGGTTCTTCCGTAGGGTAGTTTTATGTTAGCCAATTGTATGAACTCCTTCTTATCCAACTATTTGAATAGTATTATTATAACATTAATGTAGTGAAATTACAATAAAAAACTTGAAAAACAGAATGTAAGCAATAACCCCGTAGCTGAGCTGGAGAGATTGATAGAAGAAAAGCGGATGGTAAAAACTGCTTGTGTCGCCACCTTTTAAGTGAAAAAAATATGCCCTTATCGGGCTAATAACAAATTACCACTTGATTTGATAGTTGATAATTTTACAATCGGAGCCCTTCTTTATTTTAATGCATAAAAATATACTTCATAAAATAAAATAATATATTGAAATAAAACTACATATATGATAAAATGCAATCACATGAGAAATTAATAATGCTAGCGTGGAGGTGCTTCAACTAATTATGAAGAAATATCTACTGGGAATAGATTTAGGCAGTGGTTCGGTAAAGCTTACTTTATTGACCAAGGACGGCAATATTGCTGCTACGAGTGTATGCGAATATCCAACGATTTATCCATGTGTCGGTTGGGCAGAGCAAGATCCTCAGTCATGGAGGATAGCATTGCATACGGGAATTAGTCAACTCTTAAAGTCCTCCGGAATTCAAGCGGATGAAATAGCTGCCATTGCGCCGGACGCAGCAACCCATACTACAGTTTTGCTGGACAAGGACCTGGTACCGCTGGAGAATGCTATATTATGGACTGACCAACGAAGTGTTCACGAAGTAGAGTATTTAAAAAACAATTTGATTGATACGATTCTTGAGGAAACATTAAATACTCCGACTACAGTTTGGACCTTACCACAGCTTATGTGGATCAAGGCTAACAAACCGGAGGTCTGGGCAAATACCAGATATCTTTTATTTGCAAAAGACTACCTTCGCTTCTGTCTTACAGGTACCTTGGGTACGGACGGAATAGATGCTATGGGCTCGATGTTTTATGATGTCAGGAAGGAAAGCTGGTCAGAGACCTTATGTGCTATCGCAGATATTCCGATAGAATGGCTGCCGAAGGTTTATGCACCTACCGATAGGGCGGGTTATGTTACAGCACAAGCAGCGAAGGAATTTGAACTATGTGAAGGGACACCGGTATATATCGGTACAACGGATACCGCCTTAGAGCAGCTGGCAGCAGGTAGCGTAGAGATTGGTCATGGTACAGTCAAATTGGCTACTGCGGGAAGAATATGCGTGATCTCAGATGGAGAGCGTCCATCACCCTTTATTTTTAATTACCGCCATGTGGTGCCCGGTCTATGGTACCCAGGTACTGCGACCAGCAGCTGCGCTGCCAGTTATCGCTGGTTTCGGGATGTTCTTGGGCAGGAACCATATGATGCTTTGAATAAAGAAGCAACGATGATTGAACCTGGTAGCGAAGGCTTAATGTTTCATCCATATCTGCAAGGAGAGCTTACTCCCTATAACGATTCCAGTCTACATGCCAGCTTTGTTGGAATTAGCTCCAGACATACCAAAGCTCATTTTACACGTGCTGTTTTAGAAGGAGTCGCATTTTCTCTGAGGGATTGTATGGATACCTTGGTAAAAGAAAATTTAAATATGAAAAGAATTAGAATCATCGGAGGAGGAGCCACAAGCTTTCTTTGGAGACAAATTGTTGCTGACATATTGGGTATGGAACTTGAGAAAGCAGAAGTAGATGACTCTTCCTTTGGAGCAGCGATGCTTGCAGGGGTTGGTATCGGATGGTTTGAAAGCTTTCAGGAGGCAGCAGATCGATGTGTAAAGATAAAATCAGTAACCTACCCTGATAGTAATAATCATAATTTATACGAGAAACAGTTCCAAAAATACAAAAAGATCCACGATGCACTGGCACCGATTTATCATGAGTAATTTTACGGATTCATTAGTTGCTAATTTATATACACATAGGAAGGAAAGAAGACATGCTGAATTATCAAGTAAAAATAGGACTTGTGCCAATCCGGCGGGATGTAACACCTCGCCCCGGTATCTTTAACTGGGAAAAGGCAGAGGAACGTGGATGAAAGATCGTAAAGTATCTAGAGGAAAAGTATGCAGGAGAAGACAATATCACCTTTGTGGATTTAAAAGGTATTAATGATGTTGAGGTTCTCTATAATGAAAGCGATGCGCTCAAGGTGATCGAGCGGTTCCAATCAGAAAAGGTAGATGCCATATTTATCATTAATTGCAATTTTGGAAATGAAGAGGTAGCAGCCCAGGTTGCAAGTGCCTTGAACAAACCGGTGCTTTTATGGGGACCCCTTGATGAGGAGTATGCACCGGACGGAATGCGCTTTACCGACAGCCAATGCGGACTTTTCGGCATAAGCCGTCAATTACAACGCCGCAATGTTCCATTTACCTATATTGAGAATTGTTCCTGTGAAGAGGATCTGTTCCATGAAG
>JAEZKL010000112.1 GCA_023415475.1 Bacillota bacterium
CCGCCGGGAGTCTCATATACACCGCGGGACTTCATGCCGACGACACGATTCTCAACGATATCCACGATTCCGATTCCATGCTTGCCGCCAATCACATTCAAATCCTTAATAATATCAGTGGCTGACATTTTCTTTCCGTTCAGTGCAGTAGGAATACCCTTTTCGAAGGTAAGGCTAAGGGTCACACCTTCGTCCGGAGCTTTCTCAGGCGATACTCCAAGCACCAGCAGATGATCATAATTCGGTGCATTAGAGGGCAGCTCTAATTCAAGACCCTCATGGCTGATGTGCCATAAGTTACGGTCACGGGAATAGCTGTTGTCTGAGGAGAAGGGAAGATTGATTCCATGCTTCTCGCAGTATTCTATTTCCTCCTCACGGGAGGCCATAGTCCAAATTCTCCAAGGAGCAATAATCTTCAAATCGGGAGCCAGAGCCTTAATGGTTAATTCAAAACGAACCTGATCGTTGCCCTTTCCGGTTGCACCATGACAGATTGCGGTAGCGCCTTCTAATCTTGCAATCTCAACTAACCTTTTTGCGATTACGGGACGAGCCATTGAGGTTCCTAAGAGATACTTATTCTCATAAACTGCATTCGCTTTGACACAGGGTAACACATAGTCGTTCACGAATTCATCAACAACATCCTCGATATAAAGCTTGGTAGCACCTGAAAGCTTTGCTCTCTCCTCGAGACCATCCAATTCGTTTCCCTGTCCTACATCGATACAAACGCAGATTACTTCATAATCATAATTCTCCTTTAGCCAGGGAATGATAGCGGTTGTATCAAGACCACCGGAATAAGCTAAAATAACTTTCTCTTTCATACGATTACCTCCATTAAGTTGATTTCTATTGTTTCAGCTGTTTCATTAATAATATATTGCTTCATGACAAGAGAACCGGTATATTAGTTCTTTTGTTTAATACATGCTTCTATTAAGCTTACGAGGTTAGCTTTTATTAATTATGTTTAAATATACAACATATCTAATTATTATGCAATAGTAAAATTAAAAAAAGTATAAAAATACAGAAATATTCTTTTGCTATATATCAGTAAGGGACTAAACAGCTCATTATTATAAGGAATAGACTCCTATATTATGTATGTTTATGGATGCAATTATCTTTACTAATCGTTGATATTTATTATAATAAAAGAAGAATATGTTTATGAAGGAAAAACAAGGAGTTTTTACATGATATCATTATGACCATAGATAAAATTGTCAGCAGGCCGGTATGGACCTGAGAAAGGATGAATATGTATCAGATTATATTAGCTTCCGAATCACCGAGACGTAAGGAAATTATGGAGACGATGGGAATTCCGTATCAAGTAATGGCAAGCAATGTGAAGGAGGAGGTCACAGAGTCGATTCCGGATCAAATGGTACAAGCTCTGGCAAGACTAAAGACAGGAGCGATTAAGGAACAGGTCGTGCAGCAGACGGGCACAGACAAGGATATCATCGTAATCGGAGCCGATACAATGGTATTCTATGAAGAGCACGCTCTGGGAAAGCCGAAGGATAGGGAGGACGCGGCAAGAATGCTTCGGATGCTGTCTGATCAAACGCACGAGGTTTGCACTGGTGTCAGTATTATCATTATGAAGCAGGATGGTAGTGAAGAGAGCTTTTCCTTTGCGGTAAGTACTAAGGTTGTAGTCAATCCATTAACCGAGGAGCAGATACAGAACTATATTGCAACAGGAGAACCGATGGATAAGGCTGGGGCATATGCAATCCAAGGTAAATTCGGTATCTTTATTAAGGAAATTGTGGGTGACTATTACAATATTGTCGGCTTTCCGATTGCCGAAATATATGCTGTGATGCTCCGTCATGGAATCGATTTAAAAAAAATAAAATAGGTATTGCATAAATTTTAATGAAGATGTATAATTATAAATATTTTATACAGCAATGCCCATTTATGTCCTTTCACTCAGAATGAGCTCCAACATGAATTCCAGTGGAAATTCATGGTAGACTTCTTTCAGATATTGTTGAGATGACACAGAACACCATCATGGAGGTGATATTTATGATAAGGCTTTTCACAATCGGCGATTATGATGAGGTTTATCAGCTATGGAAGAAAACACCCGGGGTTGGCCTACGAACAATGGATGACTCGAAGGAGGGTATCCTGCGGTTCCTGGAGAGGAATCCAAGCACCAATTTTGTTGCTGAAGAAGATGGCCATATCGTTGGAGTTGTGCTTGGCGGACATGACGGTAGGCGGGGGTACATCTATCACACCTGTGTCGAGGAGGCTTACCGAAGACATTCTATAGGAAGAGAGCTGATGGAGCGGATCACTGAGGCAATGAGGGAAGAGAGAATAACAAAGCTGGGATTAGTATGCTTTGCTGAGAATGATCGGGGGAATGAGTTCTGGAGCGGGTTAGGTTGGGAACAACGTCCTGATCTTAATTATTATACCATCGGTATCAATGAGAATAATATTTAGTTCATGACAATAAAGAGTTCGCGAAGCGCACTTTCTATTGTATATGAATATTACATGGAAAGGTTAGGGTGATTCATATGAAGAAAATAGAAGGCGGTGTGACTGCAGCTCAGGGCTTCCAGGCGGCAGGTGTATATGCAGGAATCAAGAAGAATAGAAAAGATATGGCGCTGGTATATTCGGTTGTTCCTGCGAAGGGAGCGGGAACCTTTACTACTAATGTGGTAAAAGCAGCTCCGGTAAGATGGGATATGAAGGTAACCAAGGAAAGTCCCTTTGTTCAGGCGGTGGTGCTGAATAGTGGCGTAGCGAATGCCTGTACTGGTGCAGAGGGTGACATAAATAATGAAAAGATGGCAAAGGCTGTCGCAGATGCCATGAATATACCCCAGGAAGCAGTGTATACTGCCTCCACCGGTGTGATTGGTAAGCAGATGCCTATTGATGTCATAATAGAAGGTGCAAAGCTTTTGGCGGCAGATTTGAAGGAGGGCCTTCCGGCCGGAGCTCAGGCAGCAGAAGCGATTATGACTACGGACACCTATTCCAAGGAATGTGCTGTAAGCTTTGTTGTTGATGGGAAGGAAATCAAGCTTGGCGGTATGGCGAAGGGCTCGGGTATGATTCATCCGAATATGGCAACGATGCTTGGTGTCGTGACCACTGATTTAAATATCAGCAAAGCTCTGCTACAGGAGGCCTTAAGTGCCGATGTCAAGGTTTCCTTCAATATGATCAGTGTTGATCGTGACACCTCAACGAATGATTCCTTGTTATTATTGGCCAATGGTCTTGCCGGCAATAAAGAGATTACAGAGAAGGATGCGGATTATGATACCTTCTGTAAAGCGTTGAATTATGTGACCACGGATTTATCGAAGAAGATAGCTGCCGACGGCGAGGGAGCAACCAAGCTGTTTGAGGTAGAGGTTGTTAATGCACCATCCTGGGAAGAGGCATCCATCCTAAGTAAATCCATTATTACCTCCAACCTTGTTAAGACAGCGATCTTTGGGAATGATGCAAATTGGGGTAGGATTATATGCGCTATGGGATACTCCGGTGTTAACTTTGATCCGGATAAGGTGGATTTATATGTTGAAAGTGAGGAAGGTAAGCTGAAATTAGCGGAGCACGGTATAGAGACTGATTATTCCGAGGAATTCGCATCGAAGCTTCTCGCTGGCAAGGAAGTCAAAGCTACCGCAGACTTAAAATCCGGTTCGGCATCTGCTACTGCCTGGGGCTGTGATTTCTCCTATGATTATGTAAAAATTAATGCAGACTATCGCTCATAATAACATTGAATCAGGAAAGGACTAGTGATATGGAACAGATGGATCAGATACTGATGAAGGCTCAGACTTTAATTGAAGCCCTTCCCTACATACAGAAGTTTAATAATAAGAAGGTTGTCGTAAAATATGGCGGAAGCGCGATGCTGGATGAGAACCTGCAGCTCAATGTCATCAAGGATGTTGCCTTACTGAAGCTGGTTGGTATGCAGCCGATTATTGTACATGGCGGAGGCAAGGAGATTACGAAATGGCTCGGTCTGTTAGGGCATGAGTCCAGATTCGTAGAGGGACTCCGTGTGACCGATGCGCAGACCATGGAGGTCGCTGAGATGGTTCTCGGTAAGGTGAATAAGAATTTGGTTCAGATGGTAGAGAAGCTGGGTGTCAAAGCAGTCGGTATCAGCGGGAAGGACGGCTGTACCCTTAAGGTTGAGAAGAGAACGGTGAACGGTCAGGATATCGGCTTTGTCGGTAATATTACCGAGGTGAATACCGAGCTTATTAATACCCTGATTGATAATAATTTTGTTCCTGTCATTGCACCGATTGGTCTGGATGATGATTATCAGAATTACAACATCAATGCAGACGATGCGGCATGTGCCGTAGCAACCGCAATCGGAGCAGAGAAGCTGGTTTTCTTGACGGATATCGAGGGAGTGTATGCTGATCCCAAGGATAAAAGCAGTTTAATATCCGTATTAACACTGGATAAAGCAGATGCGCTTTTGGACAGCGGCTTTATTGGCGGGGGAATGCTGCCAAAGCTGAAGAATTGCGTGGATGCGGTGAGAAACGGTGTATCCAGGGTACATATTCTGGACGGACGAATTGAACATTGTCTGTTGCTTGAATTCTTCACTAATCGTGGTATCGGAACCGCTATTATTGATCAGGCAAGTATTTACGATAATGAGGCAATGATAGAAAAATAGTTGGAGCAGTTAACTGTGGAAGTGATGCTTCTACCCTGTCTGCTCTGATAGGTGAAGAAAGGATATGATTAATATGAAGCTGTATATAGAAGAAGCCGAGAAAGTATTAATGCATACCTATAGCCGTTATCAGCTTGTTCTGGATCGTGGCGAGGGTGTCTATCTTTATGATAGCAATAATAAGAAATACCTGGACTTTGCTGCCGGTATTGCAGTATTTGCTCTGGGTTACGGCAATCAGCAATTTAATGATGCTTTGAAGGCTCAGATAGATAAGTTACTCCATACCTCGAATCTCTATTATAATAAACCGGTGATTGAAGCGGCTAAGAAGCTGCTTCAGGCCAGCGGCATGGATCGCACCTTCTTTACCAGCAGCGGAACGGAAGCGATTGAAGGGGCAGTAAAGCTGGCAAGAAAGTATTATTATAAAAAGCATGGAGTGGCAGACAGCCAGATTATCTCCATGGATCATTCCTTTCACGGAAGAAGTATGGGAGCGTTAAGCGTGACCGGTAATAAAAAATACCGGGAAGCCTTCGGCCCTCTCATCGGTGGAGTCGTATTTGCAGAGTTTAATAATCTGGAAAGCGTGAGGGAGCTTGTGAATGATAAGACCTGCGCGATAATCCTTGAGCCGGTACAAGGGGAAGGTGGTCTATATCCTGCAACAAATGTATTCCTGGAGGGTATACGAAGGCTTTGTGATGAGAAGAAGATTATATTAATTTTCGATGAAATCCAATGTGGTATGGGTAGAACAGGAAAAATGTTTGCTCATCAGCATTATGGGATCAAACCGGATATCATTACCTGCGCAAAGGCACTTGGCTGTGGAGTACCGGTAGGAGCCTTTGCGGCTACCGAGGAGATTGCTTCTGCTTTTGAACCCGGAGATCATGGAACGACTTACGGTGGCAATCCTTTTGTTACGGCGGCAGTAAGCAAGGTCTTTGATCTGTATGAAAGCGAAAAACTGGTGGAACACGTTCAGGAGATCGCTCCCTACCTTACCGAAAAACTCGATGATCTCGTTGAAAAATATGATTTTATTAAGGAACGCAGGGGTATGGGATTAATGCAGGGGCTTGAGTTTACCATACCAGTGAAGGATATTATCCCACAGGTCATGGATGCCGGACTTATCCTGATTACAGCCGGACCGAACGTAATTCGATTTGTACCTCCGCTTGTAATTGTGCGGCAGCATGTCGATGAAATGATCGCGATTCTGGACAGAGTGTTAAGTAAGATATAACAGTTGGGTTGCCATACCTTTCGTGTGGCAACCTTTTCCTTTTAAAAAACTGCATAAGCGATACCAAAAATGGTAACGATTTAATTAAATGATTGGTGAAATGCTGCGAAGCGGTATCATATGGGTATTATGAATGAAAGGGTCGGTATTCGGTTATGTGGGGATTTTTAATTGCAATCCTGTCAGGAGCTCTGATGAGCACACAGGGGGTCATGAATACAGGAGTAACGAAACAGACGGGAATCTGGGTGTCGGCAACCTTTGTACAGTTTACGGCAATGCTGGTATGCTTTGGGGCATGGTTAGTAACCGGACGGCAGGGTTCCTTTTCGTCACTGCTCAAGATAGAGAGCAAATATATGCTGCTCGGTGGTGTACTGGGTGCTTTCATCACCTATACCGTTATAAAAAGTGTGGATAGCTTAGGGCCCGCCATGGCGAATATGTTTATCATCACCGCCCAGCTTCTGGTAGCATATCTGATCGAACTATTTGGTATCTTTGGCTGCAAAAAGGTGGATTTTGAATGGCATAAGCTGATTGGGCTGATTTTGGTGGCTGCAGGTATTGTGATATTTCAGTGCAATTGGAAAAAATGCTGAGTATTTTCTTGAATTATAAATGAAATACCTATTGTAAATGATGGGCAGATTATGTAAAATAAAAATGTCTTATAAAAAAGTATAGAGGGTACTTTTAAGTCATCTTATGAAAAAGAAAGATGATGGAAAATGAGAAAAAGACATGTTATGATTGGGATTATCGGTATTCTGTTATTGATTACCGGGATCTGCTATAGTTGTGCTTACAAGAGTGAGGAGCCGGCTGCTGAATTGTTTACAAGTCTTACCGGCAGTGAAAATTCGGCTAATGAAGATAATCAGGCTTCTGGTAAGGAAGGAACGAGTGATAATTCTTCCTCGGGACAGAATGCTTCCTCCCAAGAGAGCAGTCCTGTAAATATTTGTGTGCATCTGTGCGGAGCGGTGAGGCTACCCGGAGTATATCAGGTGCCTGAGAATTCCAGAGTAATAGACTTGATTGAGCAAGCCGGAGGGTTAGCGAAGGAAGCAGCCGGAGATTATATCAATCAGGCGCAGCAGGTGACGGATGGACAGAGAATCTACATTCCTACCAAAGATGAGGTAAAGGAGATGTCCGTTACTACGGATATGCTTACAGATGGGGGAAGTCAGGTGGCTTCTGCGTCATCCAAGAAGCTGATTAATATCAACCTGGCCGATGCCAAGGAACTGATGGAGTTGCCGGGAGTCGGGGAAGCAAAGGCTGCCAGCATTATCGAATATCGTACGGCAAACGGAAGCTTTCAGACAATTGAGGGGATTATGAAGATACCGGGTATTAAGGAGGGTTTATTCAACAAGATTTCCTCTTATATCACAGTAAAATAGATAATAGAATACATGATTAACAGGAAACATGCGAAGACAGAAAAATCGGACTTATGTTTTTTGTCAAGCGGAGGGTTATTATTATATATAGATGAGGTGAAGAAATGGCAAAGAGAGTGCTTGTAGTTGATGATGAGAAATTAATTGTAAAGGGAATTCGTTTTAGCCTGGAACAAGATGGTATGGAAGTAGATTGTGCTTATGATGGAGAAGAAGCATTGGAGGCTGCCAAGAAAAAGGAATACGATGTAGTATTACTGGATGTGATGCTTCCGAAGCTTTCCGGGTTTGAGGTTTGCCAGCAGATCAGGGAGTTCTCTATGATGCCTATCATCATGTTGACTGCAAAGGGTGATGACATGGATAAGATTCTCGGCTTGGAGTACGGTGCGGATGATTATATAACAAAACCCTTTAATATTCTGGAGGTAAAAGCTAGAATTAAAGCCATTATAAGGCGAAATAATAAAAATTCAACTACAGGAAGCACTGATTCAAAGACAGTTACCTTTGGTGATATGAAGATAGACTGTGAGAACAGACGAGTATATATCATGGGCAAAGAGGTTAATCTGACTGCCAAAGAGTTTGACTTGCTGGAGCTTTTGGTGTTTAATCCCAATAAAGTATATAGTCGCGAGAACCTTTTAAATATTGTATGGGGTTATGATTATCCGGGTGATGTCAGAACCGTAGATGTACACATTCGAAGATTGCGTGAAAAGATTGAAAGCAATCCTAGCGAGCCAAAATTTATACATACAAAATGGGGTGTCGGATATTTTTTCCAAAATCAAGAGTAAATTAAGAATATTTAACAGCATGAGAGTGTATCTGCTGGTTGTTTTTATTGTGTTAGGGGTTATACCGCTGATCTTGTTTTCGTATATCTTATTGAATACCTACGAGGATAAAGCAATCAGTAATCGGAGAACTGAGCTGGAGAACCGGGGTTATATGTTATCCAATATGCTCTATTCCAGAGGTTATCTGACAACCGGCGAGGATGCGGAAGTGGATTCTGAGGTGTTAAGACTCTCCGATATCTATCGCGGACGTATTATTATTATAAACAGTAGTTTGAACATCGTAAAGGATACTTATTCCTTAGAGGAAGGCAAATATTTAATTTCAGAAGATGTCATCCAATGTCTGCAAGGGACAGGAAAGAAGTATTTCCATGATACGGAAACTCATTATATCAAACTAACCTATCCGGTCACCCATAATGACAGTAAAGAGGTCATGGGTGCTATTGTTATGAATTTTTCTACTAAGGATATCCAGAGTATTCGTGAAAGTATGGAGAAACGGGTTGTATTGTTTGCGATCATTCTGGCTCTTTTAATTGTTGCCTTTTCTATCTATTTCACCGGATTATTGACAAAGCCTTTGACCAGCGTTGTGAATTCCATCGATCATATCACAGACGGTTATATGAATGATGGTGTGACAATTAAGGGCTATAATGAGATCGTGAAGATATCGGATTCCTTTAATCACATGATAAACCGGATGCAGAAGCTGGAGAATTCCAGACAAGAATTTGTATCTAATGTATCTCATGAGCTGAAGACACCGATCACCTCAATAAAGGTTCTGGCCGACTCCTTGCTGATGCAGGAGGACACTCCAGTCGAATTATACCGTGAGTTTCTCGTGGATATCACGGATGAGATAGAACGTGAGAATAAGATTATTAATGACCTGTTATCCCTGGTAAAGCTGGATAAGACAGCCGGAGATATGAATATAGCTCCGATTAATATTAATGAGCTATTGGAGCTGATCTTAAAGCGTCTTACACCGATAGCTAAAAAGCAGAATATAGAGATGATTTATGAAAGCTTTCGCCCTGTCATTGCCGAAGTGGACGAGGTTAAGCTGTCATTGGCCATCTCCAACCTGATTGAAAATGCGATAAAGTATAATGTTACGGATGGATGGGTCAGGGTATCCCTGAATGCGGATCATAAATATTTCTTTATAAAAGTGTCTGATTCCGGTATAGGTATTCCAATAGACGAGCAGGATTCTATCTTTGAGCGCTTCTACAGGGTGGACAAAGCCAGATCCAGAGAGACCGGCGGCACAGGGCTTGGTCTTGCGATCACGAAAAATGTTATTCAGATGCACCGAGGTGCAATTAAGGTATACAGTAAGGAAGGCGAGGGAACAACCTTTAATGTTCGTGTACCGCTGAACTATATCGTTTGATTTAGTAATGTGAAATGCAGGATAGTAATGGAGGTATATATGAAGAATACTGGTGTATTAATTTTGATGCTGCTGATGATTATTTCATTGGGAGCATGTGATAATCAGAAAAAAGCTTCTGATAAGGCTTCAGAGGTTTCTATCTATTATATTGATTCAAAAACCTCCGCCTTGGTTAGCGAGACTTATCAGATGATCAGTGAAGATCGTGATGAGCAGATTGAGGAGCTTCTGTACATGCTTAAGCTGAATCCGGAAAATCTTCTGCATAAAAGTACTTTTACTGATATAGTTAAAGTGAAGGAATTTACGTTCAATGAGGATAGCAGTCTGACCATCAATTTTGAACCCAATTATAATGAACTCTCAGGAATAAATGAAGTATTATGCCGAGCGGCAATCGTTAAGACCTTAAGTCAGATTCCGGGAGTGGAATACATTCAGTTTGCGGTTAACGGTCAGCCCTTGATAGATCCTAACGGGAATCTGGTAGGAATCATGACGAAGGAGGATTTTATTGATAATACCGGTACCGAGACGAAGGTGAAGCTTTATTTTACGAATAAAGCAGGAGATGCGCTGGTAGAGCATATTACCGACATCACCTATACCGGAACTGGGTCTCTGGAAGAACTGGTGCTGGATGAGCTTATGAAAGGACCAACGCAAATTGGTATGTATCCTACCATTCCGGAAGGAACGGATTTACTACAGGTGGAAATGAAGGAAGGGGTATGCTATGTGGATTTTAATAATAAATTCATGGAGAAAATACCTGAGCTTAAGGATGAGATTGCAATCTATTCTGTCGTGAATACCTTAATTGAATTACCCTACATCAGTAAGGTTCAGTTTCTGATTAACGGAGAGGTACAGCCTGTTTATGGCGATGGAATTACCTTTGATGGATTCTTTGAACGAAATCTATCATTAATTGAGGAAAGTTAATGGAGGGACAAATATTGGTCAAGCACCCACTGGTTTGGGTACTGGGGGCTTATCTGCTTGGACTGGGTCTTGCGTGGCAGAAGCTATCAATTGGCTTGGTAATAGCAATCGCTTTGATTGGATATCTGATCATTTTATATTGGCGGACTCATATGAGGGAGAAGCTGACCCATAAGAAGGAATACTTTTTTGTGATATTGCCAATCTTCCTGATCCTTGGCTTTGTGGTCATGGAGAGTCAGCTTAAATCTCCAAAGCTTTATCATAGCTTTGAACAAGAAGTGCCCTGTGAGCTAACCGGTACTATTAAGTTGATTGTAACAAAGCAGCAGGTGCAAGCCCTGCACGTTGGAAATAATGTCATCTCCTTACCCGGAGGTGATCGCTATACTTGTGAGAATGTCATTGTCTATACTTCAAAAGATCGCATCTACCGGATCGGTAATCGGATTACCGCCCACGGTTCTCTGCAAAAATTCAAAAAGGCCTCTAATCCTGGCCAATTCAACGAAGAGCTTTACTATAAAATTGAAAATATTGATTTTAAACTGATGGCGGAACAGATTACTATCACAGATTCCCGTTATTCAAGGTATCATACATTCTTGGATTATATTAAAAATCGGTTGATCAGCGTGTATCATGATATCCTGGAGGATAGAGAAGCAGGTACGATGATAGCCATGCTATTGGGAGAAAAATATATGCTGGAGGATGATGTGAAACGGTTATACCAGGAAAACGGCATCTCCCATATCTTAGCCATTTCCGGTCTTCATGTTTCCTTGATTGGAATGAGTATCTTTTGGTTATTACGAAAATGTAAGCTACCGATCATAGCAGCAACCGTAATTACGATATTTTTCATCTATAGCTATGGTGAATTAACGAATTTTAGCGTGTCCACCAATCGGGCTGTGGTGATGATGGCTGTCCTGTTATGTGCCGCACTTTTCGGAAAAACCTATGACATGCTGTCTTCAGCTGCCTTAAGTGCCTTGATAATATTACTTCAGAATCCTCTTCAGCTATTGAGTGCAGGCTTCCTCCTGTCCTTTCTGGCTGTCATCGGAATCGCAGTCCTATTACCTGCTCTGAAACAGCTGTTTCCAGGTAAGAACAGAGTAAAGGACAGTCTTTTCATCAGCTTCAGTGCGATGATAACCACCACTCCGATTGTTCTGTATTATTTCTATCAATTTCCCCTCTACGGCATTATCACGAATTTGATTATTCTCCCATTCATTTCAGTATTGACGTTATCCTCGCTTCTGGCAGGTTTTCTTGGTATGCTATCCGCAAAGCTTGGAGTATTTACGATTGGCGGTGCAAATTACATATTAAAGCTATATGATTTGGTATGTGAGGGAATCCGTCATTTACCCTGTCATATTATTAATGTACGCAGGCCTGGGATGATAATCATTCTCCTGTCATTTTCGCTTATCCTTTTATTTGTATTCTTGAGCAGAAAATATCCGAAGAAATATCTGATCCTTGTTTTGATCCTATCCCAGTTGATCCTGTTTCTGCCGTCGACTGAACGGGACTTGCGGATTACCTTATTGGATGTAGGTCAGGGGGATGCGATCTTTATGGAGAGCAGTGAGGGGACAAGCTTCCTGATTGATGGGGGAAGTGCGGATGAGAACAGGGTAGGGACTTATCGAATCGTTCCCTTCCTGAAATCACAGGGAATTCGCAAGCTGGATTATGCAATCATTACTCATTCAGACCAGGATCATATCAATGGATTGACGGAGCTGCTCAGTGAAGAGCTTTTTCCGGTTCGCTGTCTGGTTCTGCCCGAGCTAAGGATTAAGGATGAGGCATATCTTAAGCTGGAGACTTTGGCAGCAGAGAAGGGAATACCGGTCCGTTATATAAAGGCAGGGGATTATATTAAGGAAGGGGCGTTGGAAATCTCCTGCCTGCATCCTGCTCCTGATGATATCAGTATTACCTCGAATGCCGGGTCCACTGTATTAAGTGTTACCTACGATGAGTTTGATATGCTGCTTACCGGTGATCTGGAGGCGGAAGGTGAGCGGCAGCTGATACAGAGGCTTAAGGATAAGACCTATAATAGAAAGTGGGGGATTAATCCTGCGATCGATTATGATGTACTCAAAGCAGCACATCATGGTTCGAAGTACTCTACTTCAGAGGAATTCCTTAACCTGCTTCGCCCGGAGTATACGCTGATCTCCTGCGGTGAGAATAACTGGTATGGGCACCCTCACCCGGAGCTGCTGCAACGACTTTTCGATGTCGGCAGTAAAACGCTGATCACATACAAAACCGGAGCGATTACGATTCGTACCGACGGTAAGAAGCTTGAACTGGATTCTTATTTAGCATATAAGGAAACTGCGGCCAATGATTATTTTTTATATCAGTATGCAGAACCATTGGCAATCGAATAGTTTCTAAATTTAATTATATTGAAAATGGATATATTATTATAGGAGTAAGAGAGGTTATACCTCCTAAGGCAATCCCTATGGACAAATTTGGCAAAAGGTGATAATCTGATTGGAATATGATAAACAATAGGGAGGGGACACATGAATACAATTGAAGTAATTCAATTGAACGACAGGGTATGGCAATTCCATGAGAAGAATGAATTCAGTCCGGTGGATGCATATCTGGTTTGCGGGGATAACAAAGCAGTTATGATAGATGGTCTATGCAATGCTGCCGGAGTATATGAAAAAGCACGTGAGATTACGGAGCTGCCCATGTTTATGATTTTAACTCATGGCCATGGTGACCATGCTGGAGTTGGAACGGACGAATTTATGGCAGCTGGGTGTGATATTTATCTTCAAAAAGAGGATCTGTGGATGCTGAAGGAGGATAAATCAGGAGTTGATCTGAGCAAAATAAAGGATATAACGGAGGGACAGGTATTTGATCTGGGAGGGCTCTGTCTTGAAGTGATCCTTGTTCCGGGGCATACGGCGGGTAGTATCGTACTTCTGGATCGTGAGAATCAGCTGGTTTATACAGGAGATACCATTGGTGCCGGTGTTTATTGGATGTGGTTGGAGGAGAGCACTACGTTAAGGGAATATGAAGTGCAATTGGTAAGACTGCTGGATGTTGCCAAAAAATATCCGGAGCTGGTAATCTATCCGGGACATATCCACCAGTCGAAAAACATTCTTAGTACCTACTATATTGAAGATGTTTTGTATATTACTAGACAAATCATTTCCGGAAATATGGTTGGACAAGATGTAGAGTTTTGTTTTGATGAAAGCGGAGAGAGATATCATTTTAATGAAATAACTTACGGAAGTGTCAGAAGCTATTGTTATGATCCGAATAAGATCAATTAAGAGAGGTCTTTATGTCTGATTGCAGAAGAGGTTATGTTCCTACGGATGAGAAAGAATTTAGCAGGGAAAGCCAGGCAATACTTCGTAAAGCACAACAGAATCTTCTGTATCTGCTGGAGCAGGGGTATAAGGTGCAGAGCGCTTCGAACTTTGTAGGTAATCACTATATGCTCTCAGAACGACAGAGACTGGCAATCGTTCGGGCTACCGCTGTGGCAGATATCCTAAAGCTTCGGGAAGCGAAACGGTTAAACAGAAGCCAAATAGGAAAAAGGCTGGTAATAGATGGGTTGAATATCATAATAACACTGGAGGTAGCATTATCAGCATCTACCCTGATTCACTGCATGGATGGAACAATCCGGGATCTGGCCGGGCTTCGTGGAACCTATCGGCTGATTGATAAGACGGATGCTGCTATCCGGCTCATCGGAAATGAATTAGAACAGCTTGAGGTGGAAGAAGTAATCATATATCTGGATGCACCGGTTTCGAACACCGGACGGCTAAAGACTAGGCTCACGGAGCTTATGAAGGACTATCCATTTCATATGGCCGTAGAGCTGGTGAATAATGCGGATGTCATCCTAAAAAAAATGGGAAACGTGATTACCCATGATTCGATTATCCTAAATGAATGTATAAGCTGGATTAACCTAACCGCAGAAATAATTGGAAAGCATATTCCGGAGGCTAACTATGTAGATTTGGGATAAGGGACTGTTGCAAAATGTATGGAGTATAAGCAGGAAAGAACAACATGCATCCCTCACACAAAGGTTGCCTGACATCTTATTGTTTTGTATGCCATTTATCAAACATGCATGTTTGCTTATGTCATACAAAATCAATAATCTGTCCGTCAAACAGTGTATTATGGGATGTATGTTGTCCTTTCCTGCAGTGTTATCTTACGTTATGCAACAGTCCCATTTTTAAACATATAGGGGAGCGTGTCGAAATCAGCCCAAAGGCAGTGACACATCTGATTGGTGACATTTCGCTTTGATAAATTAAGATGAATAACATATATTGTAAGGATGGGGAAGGGAGCTCCTCATCCTATCTTTTTTCTTTACAAATAGGATAATTCGCCTATAATTATAATTGTGTAGGACGATAGAATTACATATAATGGAAACAATAATCGTGATAACTATGGCGAAAATAATAATAAATTTCAGCAGGTAAGCGAAGGAGGACTACTTATGATTTTGAAGGAAATGTTAGAGCAATTAGAATATACATGCGTTCAGGGGGACGAGAACTGTTCCGTTAAAGAACTGGTTTATGACTCGAGAAAGGCAGCAGCGGGCTGTGTGTTCGTATGCATCACAGGAGCGGTATCAGACGGCCATGCTTATGCAAAAGAGGTTGCAGAGAAGGGTGCTGCAGCGATAATCGTAGAAAAAGAGATTGATTTACCTCCCCAGATTACCGTGATTCGGGTAAAGGATACCAGACTAGCTTTGGCTTATCTATCGGCTGCTTACTTCGGACATCCGGCTAAGAAGTTAAAAACTATCGGAATAACCGGAACCAAAGGCAAGACTACAACAACCTATATGATCAAATCAATTCTTGAGAATACCGGCAAGAAGGTCGGTCTCATCGGTACCATCGAGACAATTATCGGCGATACTGTCATTCCCGCGAACAATACGACGCCGGAATCCTATACTCTTCAAGAGACCTTTGCCAGGATGGTAGAAGCGGGCTGTGAGTGTGTGGTTATGGAGGTATCCTCTCAAGGACTGAAATTAAATCGTGTTGCCGGCTTTACTTTTGACTATGGTATATTTACCAATCTTGGAGAAGATCATATCGGAGGAGCGGAACATACGGATTTTGAGGATTATCTTACCAGTAAGAGTAAATTATTTAAACAATGCAGGCAGGGCTTAATCAATATCGATGATGAACACGCACAGCATATTCTGGAGGGACACACCTGTAAGGTCGAGACCTTAGGCTTTAGCGAAAAGGCTGACATTCGTGCCATCGAGGTAAAGCTGTTACAAAAGCCCGGATTTTTAGGTATCGCTTATCACGTGGAGGGCCTGATGAACCTTGAGGTAGAGATGAATATACCCGGCAAATTCAACGTATATAATTCCCTATGTGCTATTTCGCTTTGCAGACATTTTGGTGTCAGCAATGAGGAAATTATCCAAGCCTTAAGCAGTGTATATGTCAAGGGCAGAGTAGAGCTGGTTCCGGTATCAAAGCATTTTAGTGTAATGCTGGATTATGCACACAATGCAATGAGCCTTGAGAGTCTATTATCCACCCTTAAAGAGTACAATCCGAAGCGACTGGTTTGTGTCTTCGGCTGTGGCGGAAACCGTGCGAGAAGCCGTCGCTTCGAGATGGGCGAGGTTTCCTCCAAAATGGCGGATCTCACCATCGTAACCAGTGATAACCCTCGCTTTGAGGAACCACAGGATATAGTGAACGATATTCTGGAAGGGGTAAAGAGAGGGCCCGGTGAATACGTGGAGCTGATCGACCGGAAGGAAGCAATCCGTTACAGCATTGACCATGCCGAGGAGGGCGATGTCATTGTCGTAGCCGGTAAGGGGCATGAGGATTACCAGGAGATCAAAGGAGTAAAATACCATATGGATGATCGTGAATTAATTCGTGAGGCTGCCAAGCAAAGTAAGTCGCCTCTCCTATAGATTTAATTAGTAAAATAATATTGTTTAGTTATTATCTATCTAGATTGGGGTGTCAAAAGCCATTCAAATAACTTGCATTCGTCAATTTGCACATCTCTACCCATCTATTTTTACGAAGGAGGCCGTTATGTCTTATCAAAGCTATGCTGATATCATTATTGATATTTCCCACGAAAATTTAGACAAGACATATCAATATGCCGTCCCCGAGGAATGGTCGGAGCAAGCCGTTATCGGTGCGCTTGTCGTGGTACCTTTTGGCAAGGGTAACCGGCAAATCAACGGCTACATTTTGGATTTATCTTCGGAACCGAAGCTAAAAGCGGAGCTGATTAAGCCGATTGCTAAGGTGGTAACCGATGCACCGATGATTGAAAGTCAACTGATCTTTCTTGCTTACTGGATCAAGGAAACCTTTGGAGGCACGATGAATGATGCGTTAAAGACAGTCATTCCCGTACGCAAGGCAGTGAAGATTAAGGAGCAAAGAAGCATACAATTGGTAATCGATAGTGAGCAGGCGAACCAATTGTATTATGAGTATCAGAGAAAGAATAATAAAGCAAGACTTCGACTATTAGAAGCCTTGCTGCGGGATCAGGTTTTGGATTATGATGTTGCATTGAACAAGCTGAAAATATCCAGAGAAACGATTATCGGGATGGAGAAGCAAGGGGTTACAAAGACCATTTCGGAACAGATTTACCGTAACCCGATCAACCTGCAGAGCAGCAGCTGTCAGCCTGTTACCTTGAACGAGGAGCAGCAGTATATTGTACGGGATTTCATTCGGGAATACGAGAGCGGGCTTCGTAACCACTATCTTCTTCATGGAGTGACCGGAAGCGGGAAGACAGAAGTATATATGGAGATGATTGCATATGTTGTTAGCAAAGGTAAGCAGGTTATTATGTTGATTCCCGAGATCGCGCTGACTTATCAGACCGTACAGCGCTTCTACAGGCGCTTTGGAGAACGCATCTCAATCATGAATTCCAAGATGTCACAGGGTGAGCGCTTTGATCAAAGTGTTCGTGCGCAATATGGAGAGATTGATGTTATCATCGGTCCCAGATCGGCTCTGTTTACCCCGTTCCAGAAGCTTGGACTGATCATTATAGATGAGGAACATGAGAACAGCTACAAAAGTGAGACAACACCAAAATATCATGCCATTCAGGTTGCCAAAAAGAGAGCGGAATTGACCGGAAGCTCAGTTCTGTTGGGATCTGCGACACCCTCTACAGAATCCTTCCTTCAGGCGAAGCAAGGATATATGAAGCTCTATACCCTGACAAAGAGAGCGAAGGAGGCGCAGCCTCCGGTTGTATGGATTGCCGATCTTCGGGAAGAGTTAAAAAAGAGAAATAAGTCCATCTTCAGTGAGAAGCTGAAGGAGCTGATTATAGACCGTCTTAATAAGAAGGAACAGATTATGCTGTTTCTCAATCGAAGAGGTTATGCGGGCTTTGTATCCTGCCGCAGCTGCGGATATGTTATGAAATGCCCACATTGTGACGTCTCCCTGACCTCTCATAACGGCGGAAGCTTGGTGTGTCATTATTGCGGGTATACCGAGAAACAACCGGGGAACTGTCCCAGCTGCGGATCCAGATATATTGCTGCCTTCGGGACCGGAACTCAGAAGGTGGAGGAGTTGGTTAGGAAGGAGTTTCCGGGAGCCCGAGTGCTTCGTATGGATACGGATACGACGAAGAATAAAGGGGGCCATGAGTCAATTCTTGCCGCATTTTCAGAACATAAGGCAGATATCCTGGTGGGTACCCAAATGATCGTAAAGGGACATGACTTTCCTAAGGTTACCCTGGTAGGTATCATCGCTGCTGACCTATCTCTATATACCGGTGATTTTCGAGCAAGTGAGAGAACCTTTCAGCTGCTTTGTCAAGCCGCCGGAAGAGCAGGAAGGGATGTGCTTCCGGGTGAGGTTGTAATTCAGACCTATCATCCGGAGCATTACAGCATCCTGACTGCGGCAGCGGGAGATTACGAGGCCTTCTATGACCAGGAGATCCTTTATCGCAGGCTGATGCAGTATCCTCCGGTTGCTCATATGCTGCTGGCACTGATCACCTCGAAGGAGGAAGAGAAAGCAGACAAGGCGGCCGTTCATCTTGGCGAAGCCTTAAAGCTCTATCTGGATCGGGAGCAGTTATCGATGCAGGTAATCGGACCCGCACCTGCAGCAATCGCAAAGACAAACGATATCTTTCGAAGAGTTATGTATATGAAGCATAATGATTACGAAGAATTAATCCGAGTGAAGAATTATCTTGAAGGGTACTTTACTTTTTCGGAATATTTTGCGGGCTGCAATCTTCAATTCGATTTTGATCCGATGAACAGCTATTAAGTACAGCATGACAAAAAGAAGCATTTCCTAATGGATTTTATTCATTATTAAGACAGAATTTGTGAACAATTTATAGCCTTTACAGATATTTTGTTGATTAAACCGATGGGGATATGATAATATAATGTAATTGCTTCAGCTTAAGCTGTAGGGAAGCAATTGAGACAAATAATAATATTTATGAATGATATGATAGAGAGGATGACACATATGGCAATCAGAAATATCAGAGAAGTAGGAGACAAGGTCCTGAATAAGGTGGCAAAGGAGATTAAAGAAGTAGATAAGAAGCTTCTTACATTAATAGAGGATATGTTAGATACCATGTATGATGCTAACGGTGTTGGTCTTGCTGCCCCTCAGGTAGGCATTTTAAAACGTCTTGTTGTTATTGATGTTTCCGAGGAGGGAAATGAGCCGATCATCTTAATTAATCCGGAGATTATAGAGAGGGACGGCGAGCAGATTGGTGATGAGGGCTGCTTAAGTGTACCGGGTAAGGTGGGAACCGTAAGCAGACCCGATTATGTGAAGGTAAAGGCATATAACGAGAAGATGGAGGAATATACCATGGAGGGTACCGGACTGCTTGCAAGAGCTTTTTGCCATGAAATTGATCACCTGGACGGTAAGCTTTATGTGGATCAGACCATCGGAGAGCTTCGCGATGTAACCGTGACCGAAGAGGTACAATAATACATTTACCCGGAAAGGAACGATCAGGATGAAGGTTTTATTTATGGGAACACCGGATTTTGCGGCTGTGACCCTGGACAAATTAATTGCCTCAGAGCATGAGCTGCTAGGTGTAGTTACTCAGCCGGATAAGCAGAAGGGCAGAGGACATGAGCTTAGCATCTCACCTGTCAAAGAGCTGGCTTTAAAGCATGGCTTACCGGTATATCAGCCAAATAAGGTAAAGGATGTGGAATTTCTTGATACAGTAAGAGCTATGGCTCCGGAGGTAATCGTTGTGGCAGCCTTTGGACAGATACTGCCAAAGGTATTTCTTGATATTCCGCCCTATGGCTGTATTAATGTTCATGGTTCCTTATTACCGAAATATCGTGGTGCGGCCCCGATTCAATATTCGATTATTGACGGAGAGAGTGAGACCGGTATTACGATTATGTATATGGATGTGGGTATAGATACCGGAGATATGATATTGCAGGCAAGCTTACCGATTGCAGAAAATGAAACCGGTGGCAGTCTTTTTGATAAAATGGCGCATCTTGGAGCAGACTTATTACTAGAAGCTTTGGAACGTCTGAAGGCCGGAACGGCAGTAAGAATACCCCAGGATAATGAGAAGGCAACCTATGTGAAAATTTTAAATAAAGATATGGGTCTCCTTGATTTTGGTCAGCCGGCGGTAAAGCTGGAACGTATGATCCGTGGCCTTAATCCCTGGCCCAGTGCTTACACTTATCTGGAGGGAAAGACACTGAAGCTTTGGCAGGCTAGTGTGGAGCCTTTGAAGGGTAGCTATGCCGAACCCGGGCAGGTAATCGAGCTTCGTAAGGATTCCTTCGTTGTTGCTACTGGGGATGGTGCCTTAGTGATTAAGGAGTTACAGCTGGAGGGTAAGAAAAGGATGAACACCGATGCTTTTTTGCGTGGGTATCCGATAGCTCCCGGAACAATCCTCGGACAAAAATTATAAGAAAGTCTTCCTGTTGACTGATTAGTGTGAAAATAGAAAATAATCTTCACACTTAGAAGTTTTGGGCCTGCAGTCTTCAAAGTGTAAATTACACTTGGCAAAAACTAATTCACAGGGTAGGCATGAGCTATGTGCTGTCGCCCTAATTTACGGGTTTGCGGTAGAATGGAGGTAATTATGGGTTTTTATCCTTATTTTGATTCAACTTATATCTTGGTTTTAATTGGTGTTGTGATATCTATGCTGGCATCGGCAAGAGTGAAATCAACCTTTGCTAAGTACTCCAGAATAAGAAGTATGTCAGGAATGACAGGAGCGCAGGCTGCAGCCAAGCTTTTGCAGACCTCCGGAATCTATGATGTGCAGATTGAACAGGTCTCCGGTAACCTGAGTGATCATTACGATCCGAGACATAAGGTCCTGCGATTATCGGATTCCGTATATCATTCCAATTCACTGGCAGCCATCGGCGTTGCTGCTCATGAATGCGGACACGCTATTCAGCATCAGAAATCCTATCTCCCGTTAAAAATCAGAGGGATTTTAGTGCCGGTAGCGAGCTTTGGATCTATGGCGGCTTGGCCTCTTATATTAATCGGCTTATTCTTTGGCGGCTTTCAGTCCCTGATTGATTTAGGTATTATCTTATTTTCGGCTGCCGTATTGTTTCAATTGATAACATTGCCGGTAGAATTTAATGCCTCTAGACGTGCCATTGCAAGATTGGGTGAAACAGGTATATTATATGATGAGGAATTAAGGCAATCGAAGAAAGTGCTGGATGCTGCCGCACTAACGTATGTGGCGGCTGCTGCGGCAACTATTTTACAGCTGCTCAGGTTAATTCTTCTGTTTGGCGGAGGAAGAAGACGTGACTGATCAGACAGGAACAAGAGAAATAGTACTGGATATGCTCCTTGAGGTCCTTGAAGGAGACAAATATAGCCATACAGTACTCAACCAGACCTTAAAAAGATATCAACAGCTGGAGAAGCAGGAACGAGCCTTTATCGCAAGAATATTTCAGGGAACAATCAAGCGCTGTCTGACCCTGGATTATATCATTAACCAATATGCTTCCTTGCCGGTATCGAAGATGAAGCCCTTTATCCGTAATCTGCTGAGAATGAGTGTATACCAGCTGATGTATATGGATCAGGTACCGGTGTCGGCGGTATGTAACGAAGCAGTAAAATTGGCGAAGAAACGGAGCTTTACCAAGCTATCCGGATTTGTGAATGCCGTGCTTCGGGGAATAGCCAGAGCGGGCAAGGATATCTCATTTCCGGATCCGTTGGGTTCGCCGGTGGATTATCTGATGGTGGTATACTCCACACCGAAGTGGCTGGTAGAGGAGCTTCTGAGTCAGTATTCCTATCCAGTCGTTGAAACGATGCTATCAGCCTCCCTGAACGAAAAGGAGACGACAGTACGCTGTAATAAAGGGAAGCTAACGCCGGAAGAGCTTAAGATGAAGCTCGTACAGGAAGGAGTTACGGTAGAAGAGAGTGAATACCTGGATTATGCCTTTAAAATAAAGGATTATGATTATCTGGAAAAGCTGGAAGCCTTCCGTGACGGCCTCTTTGCGATACAGGATGTCAGCTCAATGTTAGTTTGTGAGGTAGCTGATATTCATCAATCGGATTATGTCATTGATATCTGTTCCGCCCCCGGCGGGAAAGCATTACATGCCGCAGAGAAAGCCGGAATGGTATCGGCCAGGGATTTAACAGAATATAAGACGAAGCTTATTATGGATAATATCAAGCGTCTCGGCTGTACGAACGTTGATGTAAAGGTCTGGGATGCCACTTTGCTGGATCAGGAGTCTGTTGAAGCAGCGGATGTTGTTATAGCGGACCTTCCCTGCAGCGGGTTGGGTGTCTTAGGTAAGAAGTCGGATATAAAATATAAGCTGACACAAAATCAACATAAAGAGCTGATAGAATTACAAAGGATCATTTTGGATAAAGCATCTAAATATGTAAAAAAGGGCGGAACATTAATATTCAGTACCTGTACCGTACATCAGGGAGAGAATACAGGCAATCGCAGCTGGTTCCTTGAGAATTATGATTTTCAAGCAGAAAGCCTGGATAAATACCTGCCTGAGAGGCTTTGTTCTCAGACGACGAAGGACGGTTACCTTCAGCTGATACAGGGCGTCCATTCTACGGATGGTTTCTTTCTCGCAAGGTTTCGTCGCAGGATATGATAAGAGTACTGGTTGAAATTTTATCAGGATAGGATAGTATATGGAACAATTAGATATAAAATCGTTATATTATAATGAATTGGAAGCAGTCCTCCTTGAGCTTGGACAGCCGGCCTTCCGTACAAAGCAGATCTACGAATGGATTCACAAGAAGCTGGTCGGCAGCTATGATGAGATGATGAACCTTTCCAAGGAGCTTAGGGCTAAGCTAAGTGAAGCTTATCCGATTACTGCACTGACGGAGGTTGATTCCCTTCATTCGGAAACAGATGGAACCATTAAGTATTTATTTCGTCTAAAGGATGACAGAGTGATTGAAAGCGTTCTGATGAAATACCATCATGGCAATAGTGTATGTATTTCTTCTCAGGTAGGCTGCAGAATGGGATGTAAGTTCTGTGCCTCTACCATCGGTGGAAAGGAAAGGGATCTTCTTCCATCCGAGATGCTCGATCAGATATACCGGATTCAGGCCTTAACCGGAGAAAGGGTATCCAATGTTGTTGTTATGGGTACCGGAGAGCCTCTCGATAATTATGAGAACCTAATCCGGTTCCTACGTATCTTAACGGATGACAAAGGACTGAACATCAGCGCTAGAAACATTACGGTATCCACCTGTGGCATTCCGGACAGGATTAAGGACCTTGCCAAAGAGGATCTGGCGATTACTCTGGCATTGTCCCTACATGCACCGAATAATGAAATTCGTAAGCAATTAATGCCGGTTGCGGCAAAATATGAATTATCAGAGGTGCTTAATGCTTTCCGGTATTATTATGAAAAAACAGGTAGAAGGCTTACCTTTGAGTATAGCTTGGTTGACGGTGTAAATGATGAAGAGGAGCATGCCAAGGAATTATGCCGGTTAATCCGGGGCTTGAATTGCCACGTGAATCTGATCCCTGTTAACCCGATAAAAGAGCGGAATTTTAGAAAATCAGAAAGCAAAAAAATACTAAATTTTAAAAATATACTTGAAAAAAACAGAATTAATGTTACTATTAGAAGAGAAATGGGCGCAGATATTGACGCTGCCTGTGGGCAATTACGAAAGAGCTATATTGATCATAACAGCTCAAATTATTGCCATAACTAGGAGGTGCAGGCTTGAAAGCATTTTCGATAACTGATATTGGAGAGCGACGGAGGATAAACCAGGATTATGTCTTTTGCAGCGATCATGCCATCGGAAAACTACCGAATTTATTTATTGTAGCAGATGGTATGGGAGGACATAATGCCGGTGATTATGCTTCAAGATTCTGTGTTGAGTTTTTTAAGCAAAAGATTGAGGAGAGCGAGCTAGAAGCACCGATAACCTTAATCGAAGCGGCAATCATGGAAACGAATGAAGCGCTTCGAAACAAAGCGCAGGAACAGAGTGAGTTAGAGGGTATGGGAACGACCTTAGTTGCGGCAACCATATTTGATAAAGAGATGTATGTTGCCAATGTCGGTGACAGCAGATTATATGTGATAGGAAAGCAAATCAAACAAGTTACAGAGGATCACAGCCTGGTGGAAGTAATGATTAAGACAGGCGAATTAAATCGCTGTGAAGCGAGAGTTCATCCGAATAAGAACATAATCACAAGAGCAATCGGTGCCAACGATACGGTGGAGCCTGATTTCTTTGAGGTGAGCTTAGAAGAGGGAGATACTGTACTTATGTGTTCGGACGGTCTGACGAATATGTTGGAGGACGAGACAATTGAACGGATTATCAGAGAGAATGAAGATCCGGAAAAAGCTGCTGAGACCTTAGTCAGATGTGCTAACGAAAATGGCGGCAAAGATAATATAGCAATAGTTATAATTAAAGTATGAAAACGAGGTGAGTTAACATGTTAAAACCCGGTATGTTTATCAGCGATCGCTATGAAATCATTGATAAAGTAGGATCCGGTGGTATGGCTGATGTATATAAAGCCAGAGACCAAAGACTGAATAGATTCGTGGCGATAAAGGTATTAAAGCCGGAATATTCAAGCGACAAAAGCTTTGTGAATAAATTTAGAGCAGAAGCTCAATCTGCTGCTGGCTTATCCCATCCGAATATCGTGAATGTATACGATGTTGGGGATGACAGCGGTTTGCATTATATCGTTATGGAGTTAGTTGAGGGTATTACCTTGAAGCGCTTTATTGAGCGTAAGGGTAAGCTCGAGGTTAAAGAGGCTGTCGGAATCGGTATCCAGATCGCTCAAGGTATGGAGGCAGCACATGATAACCGTATTATTCATAGAGATATTAAGCCACAGAACATAATTATTTCCAGAGATGGCAAGGTGAAGGTGACCGATTTTGGTATTGCAAAAGCAACCAATTCAAACACAATAACCTCCAATGCCATGGGTTCCGTACATTATCTGTCACCTGAACAGGCCAGAGGAGGATACAGCGATGAGAAAAGCGATATCTATTCTCTTGGAGTTACCTTATATGAGATGCTTTCCGGCAAAGTTCCGTTTGCCGGGGACAATACCGTATCGGTTGCGTTACTTCATATTCAAGGTGAAGCGATGCCGCTGCGTGAGCTTGATCCCGAGATTCCTGTCAGCATAGATAAGATTGTCCAAAAGTGCATGCAAAAGCGACCGGAGAGAAGATATCATTCTGCCTCGGAGCTGATTTCTGATTTGAAGAGAGCAATCTCAAATCCCGATGGAGATTTCGTACAGATACCTGCATTCGTCTCCAGCGATTCGCCTACGATCAATATCTCGGACGACTTAGCTAAAATTAAAAGCGGAGCTTATCTGGATGATGATCTGCGTGAAACAAGAAATCTGCAGACAAGAAATTTGTCAGAGGATGAGGATGAAGAATTGGATACAGTAGATTCTAAGGTGGAGAAATTCTTCTTAGTGGGAAGTATCGTTACCATCGTTATTCTCGCAATTGTTATTATCGTATCCGTTGTATGGTTCTTGTCCAGAAATAAGGACAATACCCCGGAGCCGAATGAATATGAAAATGTATCACCTTCTCCGACTATAACAGACGGGCCTACGGAAACTCCGACCGGAGTTATGTATATCGTTCCTGGTGTAATCGGCCTTACTAAGGATGATGCGGAAAGTTCAATCAGAGCAAAGGCAGAGAAGGCGGATGTCAGATTTACGGAAGAGTATTCCGATACCATTGAGGTTGGCAAAGTAATGGCCCAGTATCCTCTGGAGGGCAATGAGGTAGAGGAAACATCAACGGTTATCCTAACCATCAGCCTTGGACCGGAAGCCTTTGAGGTACCCAATGTGTATGGTCTCACTGAGGAACGTGCAGATAAGAAGCTGGATGAATTAGGCTTAAAGCTGATTCATGAATATGTTACAAGCGAAGAAATAGAAGCGGGACGCGTGGTTTCCACCAATCCGGAACGTCAAGCCATGGTAGTCAAGGGTGATACAATAACGGTTCTTGTCAGTACAGGATCGGCAAACGTACAGTCGGTTGTTCCGAAGCTGATTGGTCTCACGGAAGAAGCTGCAACCACTGCATTAACCAATGCCGGTTTAGTGAAGGGCAGTGTATCTTATGAGAGTTCAAGTACCTATCCGGAGGGTCAGGTTACGTATCAAAGCAATACCGCCGGACAGAAAGTAGATACCGGTACGGTGATTGATATTATTGTCAGCTCAGGAGATACTCCGTCCACTCCTACTGTTTATTCCGGTCAGGTGACCATCGATGTCAATCCTTTTGAGAATAGCAATGAAGATGAAGCAGAGATTGTCTTAGAGATGGTACAGGATGGGGAAACCTCCACTATTTATGAAGGATATCTGTCCCTGTTGGACTTCCCGTTAACCGTATCTACTACCAGCGGCAGTTCCAGTGTCGGTACAGTTAAAATGTATGTGAATCAAGCCCTGTTTACTGCACCGGGAGATGCACAGACAACTTGGTCTATAGAGTTTGAAGCTTTGGAGGATTAGCTTGAAGGGAAAGATTATCAAGGGTATTGCAGGGTTTTATTATGTCCATACACCAGAGAAGAATTTCATTTACGAATGCAAAGCAAAGGGGATATTCCGTAACCAGAATATCAAGCCGCTGGTAGGAGATAATGTAGAAATTGATACCGAGGATCAACCGGAGGGCAAGGCTACTATCATTCGGATTTTACCCAGAGATAACGAATTAATTCGGCCTGCCGTTGCAAATGTAAATCAGGCAATGGTGATTTTTGCAGCGGCAGAGCCCGATCCCAACTTAAATCTGTTGGATCGTTTCTTGATTATGATGCAGAAGCAGAAGGTAAATACGATCGTTTGCTTTAATAAGATGGATATCGTAACCGAAGGGGAGATTGATTTGCTTCGGGAAACCTATCTTCGCTGTGGCTACGAGGTAGTATTTACCAGTATGCGCCGTAAGGAAGGAATATCTTTTGTATATGAGAAAGTAAAGGGTAAGACTACCGTACTTGCCGGACCTTCCGGGGTTGGTAAGTCTACCTTTATTAATCTTGTTCAACCGTCTGCCAATATGGAAACCGGTGTAGTCAGCGAGAAAATAAAACGCGGTAAGCATACCACAAGACATTCAGAGTTGATCTATATAGAAGAAAATACTTATATTATGGATACACCGGGCTTTAGCTCCTTATATATCGATGAGATAGATAAGGAAGAGCTAAAGAATTATTTTGTGGAATTTACGGATTATGAGAACCAATGCCGCTTTATCGGCTGTAATCATCAAAATGAACCGGGATGTGCTGTGAAAGAAGCATTACAGGATAAAAGGATCAGTAAGCTGCGTTATGAGAATTATTTGACACTATATGAAGAACTAAAGAACCAAAAGCGCTACTAGATTGGAGCCTTGAACCAATTCATCTGCTGTTTAAGTGCTTGAAAAACGGGCAGCCTTCGGTTCTTTTTTTATAGTATAGGAATAGCGTCCTATACTATAAAAACGCTCCGCTAAGGATGCGCACCTCGCAGTATGGAATATATTGCTGCGCAATCCGCTCGGGCGCGAAAGTGTCAGCTTGCTGACACTTTATTCAGAATAAGAAAGGCATGGTTATTATTATGATGAAACTTGCACCATCGATTTTAGCAGCAGACTTTAATAAACTGGGAGAGCAGATCGCGATTGTTGAACAGGCAGGGGTAGAATACCTCCATATTGATGTGATGGATGGGAATTATGTTCCGAGCATCAGCTTTGGTATGCCGGTAATCGCATCAATCAGAAAAAATTCGAAGCTTGTTTTCGATGTCCACCTGATGATTGATGAGCCGATACGCTATCTGGAAGAGTTCAAGAAGGCCGGAGCGGATATCATTACGGTTCATGCAGAGGCATGTACTCATCTGCACCGTACCATTGCAAGGATTAAGGAATTAGGAATGAAAGCAGGTGTATCCTTAAACCCTGCGACACCTCTTTCAGAATTGGAATATATTCTGGACGATTTGGATATGGTACTTATCATGACAGTAAATCCTGGATTTGGCGGACAAGCCTTGATTCCGGGCATGCTTAAGAAGATTGAAGAGCTTAAGAATATGACAAGAGCGCTGGAGCATGAATTCGATATTGAAGTGGACGGAGGTATCACCTTAGAGAATGTTCAGGATGTAATAGAGGCCGGTGCCAATGTGATCGTGTCCGGCACCTCGGTATTTTGTGGTGATATTGCGAAAAATGTGGAACAATTTAAGGAGCATTTTAACAGGTATGATCAATGTATCCGGTTCAATTAGGTTTAATGAATTATGAAAAACATAATTCATACTAAAATGGGGGATTACACTAGTATGAATAAAGAAGCAAACAGTGTATTAATCATCACTGGCGGCAGAATAGAAGAGAAGTTTATTAGTGATTTGTTAAGCCGGGAGCAGTTTTCGATGATTATTGCTGCTGACCATGGTCTTGTGGCGGTGGACAGGCTTGGAATATCGCCGGATTATATCGTGGGCGATTTTGATTCGGTACCGGAAGCGATACTAAAGAGCTATCTCGAAAGCTCGATTCCGATTGATATCTTTCCGCGAGAGAAGGATAAGACGGATACACAGATAGCACTCGAATTAGCTTTGCAGCATAATGCAACAAGTATAGTATTGGTCGGAGCAACCGGAAGCCGATTAGATCATACCATGGCTAATATTCATCTGCTGCTGTTACCCCTCCAATTGAATATAGATGCCTGTATCATGGATGAATATAATAAAATATATTTGAAAAAGGAAAGCTTTCAGATTGAGAAGCAAAAGCAACATGGAAATTATGTATCCCTTCTTCCGTTCAGTGAAGAGGTAACTGGCTTAACTCTGTCAGGCTTTCATTATCCGCTTAATAAAATCGTACTGACAGCAGGAAGCAGCCTGGGAATCAGTAACGAAATCATTGGAGAGGTTGCCCAAATCGAGTTTGTCAATGGAACACTGCTGGTCATTGAATCAAGGGACTAAAGGATTTTTATAAATCAAAAATCCTTGGGAAGAACCGCGAAGTTAGCCCATTGGAGCAAACTCCTTGTTCTTCCGGGTTAATGTATTATAATTATTGTTAATTGAATTCATATATTAAGGAAGGAAGACACAAATGAAATTAGGTATCGTAGGTTTACCCAATGTAGGTAAGAGCACACTTTTTAATTCGTTAACAAAAGCGGGGGCTGAATCAGCTAATTATCCCTTTTGTACTATAGATCCGAATATTGGTATTGTACCGGTTCCGGATGAAAGACTAAAGGTTTTGGGAGACTTGTATCATTCTGAGAAGGTCATTGCTGCTACTATCGAGTTTGTGGACATCGCCGGTCTTGTAAAGGGAGCCTCAAAGGGAGAGGGGCTCGGTAACCAGTTCCTTTCCAACATCAGAGAAGTGGATGCTATCGTACATGTGGTTCGTTGCTTTGACGATGCGAATGTAATTCATGTTGACGGAGCTGTAAACCCTCAGAGAGATATAGAGACAATTAATCTGGAATTGATCTTCTCAGATCTTGAGATACTGGAGAGAAGAATATCTAAGACGAACAAAGGTGCCAAGAATGATAAAGCTCTTGCCAAGGAGCTGGAGATGCAGGAACGCTTAAAAGCCTTTCTGGAGGAAGGCCGGATGGCGAAAGGCTTCGCAGCTCAGGACGAAGAGGAGCAGGAGTGGTTGGACAGCTATAATCTCCTTACTGCAAAGCCGGTTATCTATGCTGCAAATGTGAAAGAGGATGACCTTGCAGAGGAAGGCGCAAATAATGAATATGTGAAGACAGTACGACATATTGCGGAACAGGAAGGCTCCGAAGCTTTTGTCATCAGCGCTCAGATTGAACAGGAAATCGCTGAACTCGAGGATGACGAGAAGCGAATGTTTCTGGAGGAGCTTGGATTAGAAGAGTCCGGTCTCGAGAAATTAATCAGAGCAAGCTATCATATCTTAGGATTGATGAGCTTTTTAACGGCAGGTCCGAAGGAAACGAAAGCATGGACCATTAAGATCGGAACGAAGGCTCCTCAGGCAGCCGGAAAGATTCATTCTGACTTTGAACGAGGCTTTATCCGTGCCGAGATTGTCAGCTACCATAATCTGATTGAGTGCGGCAATTATAACGCTGCGAAGGAAAAAGGACTGGTTCGTTCGGAGGGTAAGGAATACGTACTTCAGGATGGAGATGTTGTATTATTCCGTTTTAATGTATAGACTCGGAAAGCGGTGAAGAATTTGCAAACCTTATTATCATCAAATATTAATTTTCCAAACCTCGGTATTGAGTTTCGGAATGTAGGAACCGGCTTTGATGTCTTTGGTTACCATATTGCGTATTATGGGATGGTGATTGGTTTTGGTATGCTCCTTGGTTGGTTAATGGCAGAGTGGATTGCAAAGCGAACCGGGCAAAAAACAGAGTTTTACCTGGATTTTGCTCTTGTTGCAATCGTTACGTCAGTAATCGGAGCCAGATTATATTATGTCATCTTTACTCTGGAGGAGTTCACTGATAATCCCTTATCTATATTTAATCTACGAACCGGAGGCCTTGCTATCTACGGTGGTATCATAGCAGCAGTATTGACTGCGGTAATCTATGCGAAAGTGAAAAAATATCCTTTTTGGCTTTTGGCAGATACCGGATGCATCGGTTTGATTACCGGACAGATAATCGGTCGCTGGGGTAATTTCTTTAACAGGGAAGCCTTTGGTAAATATTACGACGGATTATTTGCGATGCAATTAAACATTAAGGATGTCTCAAGAATATATCGTAATACGACCTCGTTATCCGAACTGGAGCAGATGTATCAAGGAAAGGAAGCAGCACTGGAACGAATCCTGGAGATCCGAGATAAGGCAGTCATAATAGGGGATGCTACTTATATTCAAGTACATCCGACCTTCTTATATGAATCCCTATGGAATCTATGTCTGCTGATCCTGCTTATTATTTACACGAAGCATAAGAAATTTGACGGTGAGGTTATGCTGCTCTATTTGATCGGATATGGAATTGGGCGAGTATGGATGGAGGGGCTCAGAACAGATCAGCTTTTCCTGTGGGGAACTCCATTTGCAGTCTCTCAGCTTCTGTCCGCCGTTATTGTAGTGGTATCCACTGTTTTTTTAATCTATAAAAGAAGAAAAAGCAAGGTCAGGAATCGAAAATAGGTGCAAAAAGGAGAGTATAGGACTAATTTCCCAATAACCTTTTTTGCCTATATATTGACATAATTTGTTCGATTTTTCAAATAAACACAAGATATTGTTATATTTTGCAAAAAATGCTCACAAAGCCAATATTCATAAGGCTTTGTGAGCTATTTTTTTTGATTTCATGCTTGATAAATTCCCTAATTTAATATAGAATAAACACATGAGTGGAGCAAAGTGGTGTAAAGTGGTGCAAAAAGCCATCAAAGTGGTACAAGCCATTCAAAAATGAAACGTAAAGGCGAAATCGGATAAGAGACTGGTAGTTGCATATCCGATGAGAAAAGAAGGTGAAGCCATATGTTCATGGGTGAATTCGATCACTCGATCGATTCCAAGGGTAGAATAATCATACCATCGAAGTTTCGTGAAGACCTGGGCGATAAATTTGTAATCACCTTAGGTCTTGACGGCTGTTTATTCGTTTACCCCAATGAAGATTGGCAAAGCTTTGCGAAAGAGCTTGGTAAGTTACCCGGTACGAAGGAAGCCAGACAATTGCAGCGTTACTTTTTAGCAATGGCAGCTGATTGTGAGGCCGATAAACAGGGAAGAATATTAATACCTGTTAAGCTTCGGGAAAGTGCCGGATTAGATAAAGACATTGTATTTGTAGGAGTACTGAATAAGATAGAAATATGGAGTAAGGAACGCTGGGAGAGCAATAATACTTACGATAATGTGGATGCTATTGCAGAACATATGTCACAGTACGGTATCAGCTTCTAAAAGAACTAAGGAAGCCGTTTATCACCAGAATGGAGATTTAATATGGCATTTGAACATAAATCAGTATTGTTGGAGGAAACAATAGAAAACTTGAATATAAAACCGGAGGGCATCTATGTCGATGGTACTCTGGGTGGCGGTGGTCATTCTTATGAGATAGCAAAGAGGTTAACAACAGGAAGATTGATCGGTATTGACCAGGATGAGGCAGCGATCAAAGCTGCCGGCATACGTTTGGCTGAGTTTGGTGATAAGATTACCATCGTAAGAAGCAACTATTGTGATATGAAACAGGTACTTCATCAGCTGCAGATAGATCAGGTGGACGGAATACTGCTTGATCTGGGTGTTTCCTCCTATCAGCTGGATACACCGGAAAGGGGATTTTCTTATAAAGAGGATGCCCCTTTGGACATGAGGATGGATACCAGAAATACTAAGACTGCGAAGGATATTGTAAACGGTTACGGTGAGATGGAGCTTTTCCGTATTATAAGAGATTACGGGGAAGATAATTTTGCAAAGAATATCGCAAAGCATATTGTACGTATGAGGCAGGAAAAGCCGATAGAAACAACCTATGAGCTGATTGAAGCAATTAAAGCGGCAATCCCAATGAAGCTTAGGGTAACAACCGGTCATCCGGCGAAGAGAACCTTTCAGGCAATTCGGATTGAGCTTAACCGGGAGCTGGAGGTATTAAGAGATACATTACAGGATATGATTGAATTGTTATCGCCGGAAGGCAGGCTGTGTATCATAACCTTTCATTCCCTGGAGGATAGGATCGTGAAGTCTTGTTTTAAGACAAATGAGAATCCGTGCATATGCCCGCCAAGCTTTCCGGTATGTGTGTGTGGTAAGGTATCACAGGGAAAAGCGGTACCTCGAAAACCCATCGTCCCTTCCGAGAAGGAGCTGGAGGAGAACAAAAGATCGAAAAGTGCAAAGCTTCGTGTATTTGAGAAAGCGCAATAGTATGAAATTTATAACCGATAGAGAGGGGTTTCTGGCATGGAGGCTAATAAGAGACGACATTATCAATATGAGAATATAGGGACAAGCTATGTGGATGGAAACACAGTGCGTAAATTAAGGGTAGCACCTGATATCAGGAGAGAGGAAGAGCAATATGTAACCCCTTCACCAAGAAGGCAGGAGCGCATACAGCCGAAGGTTTTTTCCGGTATCAATTTTGCTTCTCTTATCGTTCTTACAGTCGCTATTATAGCAACTGTTTACGTCTGCGTGGATTATTTGATGCTCCAGAACCAAGTTAGTCAGATGGATAAGAGCATTATCAAGCTTGAAAAAGAGCTTACCGCGTTAACAAATGAGAATGATGCTTCTTTTGAAGCAATCGATACTGCACTTAATCTGGATTATATTTATCAGGTAGCTGTCGAAGAGCTTGGTATGGTATACCCGAATAAAAATGAAGTTATTACCTATCAAAAAGGCTCTACGAATTATGTAAGACAGTATGAGGATATTCCAGAATAAATTCCGTTAACTAAATGAGGTAAGATACCATGGAAAAGAAATCGGATAAAACAATTAAAAAATTCAATTCACGAATGCAAGCAAAACTATTGCTTGTATTTTGTGTTATTACTCTATTGTTAGTGGCATTGATGGGGCGTTTAATTTATATTATGCAAACCAAGGGTGATAAATATGCCAAACAGGTCCTTTCCAGAGAAACCTATGTAAGCTCGGTATTACCCTACAAAAGAGGGGATATTACCGATCGAAACGGTACAGTTCTGGCACGCAGTGAGCTTCAGTATAAGCTGATACTGGACCCCAATCGGTTATTACTGAATGAAGATTGTATTCCGATTACCTTGACTGCTCTAAAGGATAACTTTGGAATTGATGCCGAAACGGTCCAAGCAATTCTGACCGATGAGGATAAGAAAAACAGTCAATATGTGATTTTACAGAAGAATATAAAGTACGATACGGTACAAAGCTATGAAGCATATGTAGAGAACTTTAAGAATACAAAAAAGAAAGAGGATAAGACCTCAATTGTCGGTATATGGTTCGAAGAGGAATATGTTCGCAGTTATCCATACGCAAGCTTGGCCTGTGATGTGCTTGGTTTTACCTCTGCTGATAATACCGGTTTTTGGGGTATCGAAGAATACTATAACAAGGAGCTTAATGGTACAAACGGCAGAGAATATGGTTATTATGATTCAAACCTTAATATTGAGCGAATCGTGAAAAAGGCAGTGAACGGGAATAACGTCGTCAGCTCCATAGACATAAACGCGCAGCGTATCATTCAGAAACACATTGCCGAATTTAATGCTGAATTCGGCAGTAAGAATATCGGTGTTCTTATTATGAATCCCAACAATGGGGAAATCATTGCCATGGCTTCCAACCAGGAATACGACCTGAACAATCCAAGAAAACTTGAGGGCATTATTGATGCAGAAGAGCTTGCCACAATGACGGAAGAACAGAAGACTGAGGCACTCAATGCGTTATGGAAAAATGACGTTATTACCAGCAGCTTTGAGCCCGGATCCACCTTTAAGCCCGTTACGATAGCTGCGGGCTTGGAAGAAGGGATTCTCAAAGAAGAGGATACCTATCTTTGCAACGGTTCAGAGGATGTAAACGGAGTTCATATAAAATGTACAAAAGTACATAATCAGATAACACTCGGGGAAGCTCTGATCTATTCCTGCAATGATGCGCTGATGCAGATCGCAGCGAAGGAAGGAAGAGATAACTTCTATCTCTATCAGAATGGCCTTGGCTTTGGAAAGAAGACGGGGATTGACCTGCCGGGTGAAGGAACGGGTATCACGATGACGCTGGATGCTTTGAATCCTGTAGAGCTTGCAACGAACAGCTTTGGACAAGCCTTTAATGTAACGATGGTACAGATGGCCGCAGCTTATTCCTCACTGGTAAATGGTGGGAATTATTATCAGCCTCATATTATGAAGAAGATCGTAAATGACAATGGTGCGACCGTTAAGGAGTTTGACAAGCTATTGGTACGTCAGACAGTGTCAGAGAAGACGTCCGAATTTATTCAGAAGTATATGTATCAAACCGTAGAAACCGGCACTGCCGGCGGAGCAAAGGTAGAGGGCTATGCCATTGGCGGAAAGACCGGAACAGCACAGAAGCTTCCTCGCGCCGCTAAGACCTATGTTGTATCTTTCCTGGGTTCAGTACCGGCCATCAATCCCGAGATTGTTATTTATGTTATGATTGATGAACCTCAGAACGTGGTTAAGCAGGCAGACAGCTCCATTGCAACAAAGTTTGCAAGCAGAATTATGAAGGAGCTACTTCCGGCTCTTGGTATCTTTCCGGAGGGAGATATTGATTATCTGTTACCGACTAAGGATGAGACAACAGGGAACGGTGAGCAAAATCAGACAACAATGCCCGGCACCCAGACTGAGAATACCGGAAATGCTGATAATAATGAAAATAATGAAAACAATGAGAGCACTGAGAACACTGAAAATCCGACCAACGAAGAGGATACTCAGGGTACTGAGGGTAATGCAGCAGAGGATCTTGAGAAACCGGAGGACGAGGCTGAAGATACCCAGGCCTCTCAGACGAACGATGATACGGCGGAACCGGGAACCGACGATGGAAATGGGGATCCAGCGGAGGGACAGGCAGATATCCCCTCCGGTGAAGATGATTTCAATCCGGATGCACTGGAATAATACAGGTAATCACACTTGTTTATGGAGATTTTCGAATAATCATAATCTGTTTGTAATAAAATGAACCAATAGATGATTATAAGGTTATGATTAGATGGCTAGAAGCAGGACCTATAATAGGAGAAATATATTAATTGTTGTAAGCGTTGTCATAATAGTAACCCTGGCATTATTTGCCCGCTTAGGGTATTTGATGATATTAAAATCGGAAGATTATGCAGCCAGAGCAACAAACCTGCATCTGCGTGAGCGTTCCATAAAGGCGGAGCGGGGAAGTATCTTTGATGCCAACGGCAACGAAATAGCTACAAATAAGCCGGTATGTACGATCTCTGTCATTCATGCCCAGATAACCGATCCGGAACGGGTCATAAAGGTACTGTCGCAGGAATTGGGATTAAATGTGGAACGGGTGAGGAAACGGGTTGAAAAAATATCCTCCAGAGAAAAGATCAAGTCGAATGTCGATAAGGAGATTGCGGATAAGATCAGAGAATATGACCTGGACGGCGTTATGGTGGATGAAGATTATAAACGATATTATCCTTACGACTCGTTAGCCTCTAAAGTAATTGGATTTACCGGTAGTGATAATCAGGGTATTATCGGTCTTGAAGTGAAGTATGATCAGTATCTTAAGGGTATTGACGGGGAAATCTTGACTCTTACTACAGCCTATGGTGTCGAAATAGAAAATGCGGCCGAGGACCGGATTGAACCTCAGGCCGGAAATGATCTTTATATCAGTCTGGATATGAATATCCAGCAATATGCTGAGCAGGCAGCCCTCAAGGCGATGAAAGCAAAGCAGGCTTCGAATGTGAAGCTCATTGCTATGAATCCGCAAAATGGTGAGCTTCTTGCCATGGTAAATGTACCCGAGTTCAATCTAAATGATCCTTATACCTTAATCGATGAGATAGCAGGTCAGTATCAAGGGCAGACCCTAAGCAACGAGAAGCTAAACGAGCTCCTGAACGGGATGTGGAGAAATGCCTGTATCAGTGATACTTATGAACCTGGCTCGACCTTCAAGATTGTCACTGCGACAGCTGCTCTGGAGGAGCATGTGGTGAAATTAACCGACTCCTTTTTCTGCCCGGGTTATAAGAAGGTAGAAGATCGAATTATAAGGTGTCATAAGGCAGGAGGGCACGGAAGCCAGAATTTCGTGGACGGCATAAAGAATTCCTGCAACCCGGTTTTCATGGAAATAGGAGCCAGAGTCGGTGTTGATAAGATGTATGACTATTTTAAAAAGCTTGGACTTTTTAATCGGACTGGGATTGATCTTCCCGGTGAAGCCAATTCTATCATGCATAAGAAAGATGTCATTAAGGCGGTGGAGCTGGCAACCATGTCCTTCGGACAGTCCTTTCAGATCACACCCTTACAGCTGATGGTTGCGGCAAGCGCAATCGTTAATGGAGGAACTCTGGTTACGCCGCATCTCGGAGTTGAAATACGATCGACTGACGGTACCCAGATTCGAGCACTTGATTATGATACAGTTGACGGGGCAGTATCTTCGGAGACCTCCGAGACGATGGAGCAGCTATTGGAGGCAGTTGTAGCTGACGGAACCGGAAAGCGAGCTTATCTTCCGGGCTTTCGAGTAGGCGGAAAGACTGCTACCTCGGAGAAGCTTCCGAGAAGCAGCAATAAATATATATCCTCCTTCATCGGCTTTGCCCCGGCTGATAATCCGCAGGTCATGGCAATGGTACTGATTGAAGATCCGGTCGGTATTTATTATGGAGGTACGATTGCGGCTCCTGTTATAGCAGACCTTTTCAATAATATCCTTCCATATCTGGGTATAGAGGAAAGCTATACTGAAAAGGAGATGAAACAGTTTAATATCGGTTCCTTCCAGATGCCTGATTTCATCGGGAAGACGAAGAAGGAAGTGAAGGAACTGATGAAAATATATGATTTTGGGGAGCTTTATTCCACCGGAGATGGTGAAATTGTCACAGAGCAATTTCCTCTGGGAGGCGAGACAATCGATAAGGATAGTGACTTTATTTTGTATTTTGAATAAAGAAAACCACAATAACTAGTACAAATTTCTCGATTATTCAGACTAGTTCATTATTGTATTTTTGAACCTGATAAAGTATAATAGCTTAGTTATGAAAATTGATTATATTTACATATGAAATATGCCAATACTGGCGGATGGGAAGAGCAAATACAGCTGTTCTCATTTGGAATGGAGGATACTATGAATTTTTCTGAATTTAAAGTTATATTACCAGTTATTATATCCTTTTGCGTATGCGTAATACTGTGTCCGCTGTTAATCCCCTTTTTAAAGAGGTTAAAATTCGGACAGTATATTCGGGAGGAAGGGCCTCAGTCACATCAGAAAAAATCCGGTACTCCGACAATGGGCGGGATAGTTATTGTTCTGAGCATTGCGATCACCTCGCTGATCTATATCAAGGATTATGATGAAATCATACCGGTATTATTTGTTACGATCGGTTTTGGTATTATAGGCTTCATGGATGATTATATTAAGGTTGTAATGAAGCGTTCAATGGGACTTCGTGCCTGGCAGAAGCTTCTGGGGCAAATCCTGGTTACCGCTGTATTTGGTTATTATATTTTAAATTATACGGATATCGGAACGACGATGCTTATTCCTTTTACCGGCGGAAAATATGCCGATATTTCCTTTCTGTTTGTACCATTCTTTCTGATTGTAGTTCTGGGAACGGTAAACGGATCCAATTTTACGGATGGTCTGGATGGACTTGAATCAAGCGTTACGGTATTGATAGCTACCTTCTTCACAGTTGTTGCTATCGGGCTTCATAGTGATCTATCCCCGATTACCGGCGCAGTAGCGGGAAGCCTTATGGCATTTCTGCTCTATAATGTGTATCCTGCGAAGGTATTCATGGGAGATACGGGCTCCTTGGCCCTGGGTGGTTTTGTAGCGGCTACCGCATTTATGCTGCAGATGCCCTTGTTCATCATATTAGTAGCATTTATCTACTTAATCGAGATAATTTCGGTAATCCTTCAGGTTAGCTATTTTAAACTGACCGGAGGAAAACGTATCTTTAAGATGGCTCCTATCCATCATCATTTTGAGCTTATGGGTTGGTCGGAGACGAGGGTTGTTGCGGTGTTCTCCATTATCACTGCAATCCTATGTTTAGTAGCACTTATGGGTATCAATTAATCATGACGCCGATCGAGGCAGAATGGAGCACATATGCAATTACAGGGAAAAAGAGTCTTAGTATTCGGAGCCGGTAAAAGTGGTATTTCCGCCACCAGGCTGCTTCAAAGGCAGAATGCTTTTGTAATCTTGTATGATTCTAATACCGAGCTGACGAATAAGAACTTTACGGATAAATTTGATACAGAGAAAAATTTTCTTCTTGTAACCGGTGAATTGACTGATGATTTGATAGCTGGTCTGGACCTTCTGGTAATCAGTCCGGGAGTAGCAATTGACCACCCTGCTGTGGTTCGAATACAACAAGAGAATATTCCGGTATGGGGAGAGATTGAACTGGCATACCGTATCTCCAAGGGCAAGATTGTCGGTATTACCGGAACCAACGGAAAGACCACCACCACTACCTTAGTCGGAGAGATTATGAATACGTATTATGATGAGGTATATGTGGTTGGTAATATCGGTAATCCTTATACGGATATCGCGACGGAGACAACAGAGCAATCGGTAGCTGTCATTGAGCTTTCCAGCTTCCAGCTTGAAACAATCCATGAATTCAAACCGGATGTCAGCGCTATCCTGAATATTACACCTGATCATCTGAACCGCCATCATACCATGGAGAATTACATCGCGATGAAGGAAAATATCGCAAGGAATCAGTCGATGTCAGACATATGCGTCCTTAATTATGAAGATGATATTTTACGAGAAATGGCTAAGAGATTGAAAGCAAAAGTTGTCTTCTATAGCAGCAAGCATGAATTAGAGGATGGTCTGTATCTTGAGGGTGAGGATATTTATTACAGCACTCACGGAGAAAGAGAGTTTGTTGTAAATATCAACGAATTGAAGGTCCTTGGCAAACATAGTTACGAGAATATCATGGCCGCAACAGGTATAGCGGTTGCCATGGGAATTCCGATGGAATTCATTCATAGTGCATTAGTGAACTTTCGTGCCGTGGAGCACCGAATAGAATATGTGGAAAACATCAACGGAGTTACCTATTATAATGATTCTAAAGGAACGAATCCTGACGCCTCCATAAAGGCGGTTCAGGCGATGCGAACCCCGACCATAGTAATCGGAGGCGGCTATGATAAGCACAGCAGCTTTGATGAAAGGATCGAGGCTTTTGAAGGAAAGGTAAAGCTGCTTGTCTTACTGGGTCAGACCAGAGATCAAATTGCTGAGACTGCTAAGCGCCATGGCTTCCATAATATAGTTATGGTAAATGACTTGAAAGAAGCAGTGAGGATTTGTGCAGAGAAAGCTGAGCCGGGAGATTCGGTGTTATTATCCCCCGCTTGTGCCAGCTGGGGAATGTTTGAAAATTATGAGCAGCGCGGCAGTTTGTTTAAGGAGTATGTAAGAGAACTGTTATCCTGAAATTAAATTAATTACAACATTTGGTTGGGAGTGAAGGTATGGCCAGGACAGTAGGGGAAGTAAATAAAAGAAAAATGCATAGCTACTACGATTACAGCCTATTGTTTCTTATTCTGTTTCTGGTATGCTTTGGATTAGTTATGATATACAGTACAAGCTCCTACAATGCACAGAGATTGAACGGGAGAGCAACCTTTTATCTTGAGAAGCAGGCGTTATTTGCCGGTGCAGGGATTTTAATCATGATCTTTGTATCAAAAATTGATTATCGAATCTACATTAAGAACCTACCGATTATTAAGCTCAAGCCGGTTTCGATTCTCTATTTTATGTGTATCGGACTGCAGCTTTATGTTCTTTTATTCGGTCCTACGATTAACGGTGCAAAACGTTGGATTGATATGGGAGCGTTGGGACGCTTCCAACCCTCGGAGCTGACCAAAATTGCAGTAATCATATTTACTGCATACATAGTGAATCTGGCTCCGAAGAAGCTGGATAAGTTCACCGGATTTTTACGGGTTGTTTTATTAATAGCCCCATTATTAGGGCTGATTGTAATAGAGAATTTTTCTACTGCTTTGATTATCGGTGTTATCATGGTGGCAATTTGCTTTGTTGCCAGTAGAAAGAAAGCATATTTTATCATATCAGGAGTATTGTTTGCTGCGATCGGTTCCATCTTCGTCTTCTTTGTTTCTTACCGTTCCGAGCGTATTAAAGTATGGCTGAATGTAGAGACAGAGGAGAAGGGCTATCAGATTCTCCAAGGCTTATATGCCATTGCCAGCGGAGGTGTCTTTGGTAAGGGATTGGGAGAGAGTATGCAGAAGCTGGGCTTTATACCGGAGTCCCACAATGATATGATTTTCTCGGTAATCTGTGAGGAGCTGGGCTTGTTTGGTGCCTTTGCCCTGATCCTCCTTTTCATATTATTAATATGGCGTATTTTTATTATCGCCATTAATGCAACCGATTTATATGGCGGTTTAATTGCTACCGGTGTACTTGCCCACATAGCCGCGCAGGTACTTATTAATATAGCAGTAGTAACCAATTCAATCCCCTCAACCGGAATTCCACTTCCATTCATCAGCTATGGTGGAAGCTCGGTCATGGTTATTCTCTTTGAGATGGGAATAGTGCTTAGTGTATCCAATCAAATTAAAGGGGAAAAAGGTTAGTTGGTCGGCCGGTCATACGAACCACATGTGGTTCGTTACTGACTGCATTCCCTATGTCACAAAATATATATTTACATTGTAACGAATAACGACTTTAATTTGGTTTGAGATCGCGAAATTCACGCGGACAAGCCTTTACACATATAGTGTAGTATATTTCCTACATTGTCTGAGGTGTGCTATGTCGAGTATAGAGGTCATCGGTGGTAAGCAATTAAAAGGTGAACTTAATATACAAGGGTCAAAGAATGCAGCTTTACCGGTAATTGCTGCTACTATTCTGAATAGGGGAACAACAGTACTTAAGAATTGTCCTAAAATACTTGATGTTTGTCATATGGTTAATATTCTTCAGGAACTGGGGTGCGTAGCATCCTGGGATGGGAATACCCTTTATGTGGATAGCAGTAATGCAGCTTCGACCTCTGTTCCGGAGGAATCTGTTACTAAGATGCGCAGCTCCATTCTGTTTTTAGGATCATTACTTGGCAGACATAAAGAGGTAACGATTGCATATCCGGGTGGTTGTTCCATTGGGAAGCGGCCGATTGATTATCATTTAAAGGCTATAAAGAAGATGAATGTAACACAGGAATTTACCGGTGAGAATGATGCTATGATTCATTGTTATTCGGATCGAATTCTTGGAGCCGATATATTTCTTGAATTCCCGAGTGTCGGAGCTACACAGAACATAATTCTGACCGCGGTACTTTCCGAGGGTACAACTAGAATTTTTAATGCAGCAAGAGAGCCGGAAGTGATTGAGGTATGCAATTATCTAATTGCAGCAGGTGCCAGGATCTGCGGAAAGGGTACAGCCTTTATAGAAATTGAAGGTGTCAAGCAGTTACATGATGTAGAATTTCGGCTTTCCTCAGACCGGATTGTTGCAGGAACATATATGGCAGCTGTTGCAGCAGCCGGGGGGGATGTAGTATTTACCAATACTCCGGTTAGCCATCTTGAGTCTACACTTCGAGTTCTGAAACGTATAGGCTGCAACATCAATATTGTAGATGACAGGGTATCAATACACGCAAGACATAGACCTATGCCGATTGAGTTACTAAAGACGCAGCCTTATCCCGGTTTTCCGACTGATATGCAATCGCAGCTTTTGACTGTGCTGTGTCTTGCGGATGGGATCAGTACCATAGTAGAAGAGATATTTGAGTCTCGTTATCAGAATATTGATGATCTTAGGAAAATGGGAGCTCAGATTACCTTAGATGCAAAGGAAAATAGAGTGGTTATTACGGGAGTGAAGCAGTTGACGGGTGCCATCGTTGAAGCACATGACCTACGTGGCGGAGCCGCACTGGTGATTGCAGGGATAGCAGCCACCGGTACCACAGTCGTTCGTAATGCTACCAGCATTGAGCGTGGTTATGAAGATATATGCAGAGACTTAGCAGCTATCGGAGCACAGACCAGATATTGCAGTGAAAATGCCGTGGGATGAGAATACAATATGGGAGTATAAGAATGAACCGAATGAAGTCCAGGAATTCGAACAATGTACTAGTAAGAATATGCCGAAGATTAATACTTATTCTTTTAATCCTAGGCATACCAAGTATTCTGTTCATCAGTACCTTCTATATTAAGAAGCTTGATGTTGTAGGCTCCAGGCAATATACCCCTGAACAGATTACCACCGAATTGATTAAGACGAAATTAGATTCAAATTCACTATATCTATACTTAAAGCATCGATATTTTGTGGATGTAACGATTCCCTTCGTGGAGAAAATTGATGTCACCATGACAGATACGCATACGATTACAATCTATGTATATGAGAAAATGGTAGCCGGATGCGTAGAATTTATGGGAGAGTATATGTATTTTGACAAGGATGGTATTATTGTGGAAAGCTCGTCCGACAGACTGGATGATATACCGGTGATTAGTGGTTTGAAGTTTAACAAAATAATGCTCGGTGAAAAGCTGGAGGTACAGAAGGATGAACTATTTGATGTCATTATTAATCTGACTCAGTTGATTCGAAAGTATGAGCTTGATGTCGACAGGATTACGTTCAGCAGTGATTATAATGTGACCTTAGACTGTGGAGATATCAGGGTTTTGCTCGGGAAAAAAAGTACATATGATGAAGCTCTTTCTGAGCTGAAAAACATCCTGATTGAGGCAAAAGGTATGGAAATTACACTCGATATGAGAAATTATGTAAAAGGAACACAAAATATCATTGGAAAACAAAAAAATCCGACAGAATAGATAAAAAAGACTTAAATAAATTAGTATTTTTTAAAAATTATACTTGATTATTTGGGAATTAAAAGATATTATATAAAGTAGGATTATGGGATACCATAGTTAGTATGCGAGTGAAATTTTATCCCATTATCATGTGGTTTTGGAAGAATAATGGAATGATATTATCAGGGATTGATTATTCAAATTGATAGAAAGAATACGATGAAGGAGGAATTGACCTTGCTTGAGATAAGAACAAATGAGGCGGATACCACTGCAAAAATTCTTCTAATCGGAGTAGGAGGTGCAGGAAATAACGCTGTTAATCGAATGATAGAAGAGAATATCCTCGGTGTTGAATTTGTTTGCGTGAATACGGACAAGCAGCACTTGAAAAACTGCAAGGCTCCGTTATGCATTCAAATCGGTGAGAAATTAACAAAAGGATTAGGTGCCGGAGCACAGCCGGAGATTGGTCAGAAGGCTGCCGAAGAGAGCAAGGAACAATTAACAGAGATAATAAAAGGCTCTGATATGGTTTTCGTAACCTGTGGTATGGGTGGCGGAACCGGAACGGGAGCTGCTCCTGTGGTTGCTCAGATTGCTAAGGATTTGGGGATACTAACGGTGGGTATTGTTACCAAGCCCTTTAAGTTTGAAGCAAAGACCCGTATGACAAATGCCATCTCGGGAATTGATCGCTTAAAAGAGCATGTGGATACCTTGATCGTGATTCCGAATGATAAACTGTTAGAAATCGTAGACCGCAGGACCACAATGCCGGATGCACTACGCAAAGCGGATGAAGTATTACAGCAGGGCGTTCAGGGCATCACAGATCTTATTAATGTACCAGGCTTGATTAATCTTGACTTTGCGGATGTTCAGACCGTTATGAAGGATAAGGGAGTTGCACATATCGGAATTGGTTTGGGTGTCGGCGATGATAAATGTATTGATGCGGTAAAACAAGCGATTACCAGCCCTCTTCTTGAGACAACCATACAGGGAGCTTCCCATGTTATTATTAATATTTCCGGTGATATCAGCCTCGTTGAAGCGAATGATGCAGCAACCTTGGTTCAAGAATTAGCCGGTGATTCCGCTAACATTATCTTTGGTGCGATGTTTGACGATGTAAATCCGGATACCGCTACAATAACAGTAATTGCGACTGGCTTAGACGGAAGAAACAAAGAGATGGTGAAGACTCCTGATTTTTTGAGACATCATCCTTCGAACATCGGTGGTGCTAAGCCTGCCACAGCAAAGCCGGAGTATAGTATGAACAGATCCTTTACTTCAGGGATGAACTATAATGGTACAAGCCAAACTAGTCAGCAGGTATATAGTGCGCAGACTGGTTATCAGACGGATCCGAACAGACGTCCTGTAAGCCAGCCGGCAAAGGCTCCTGCAAATACGAATACTGATCCAAGCGGTATCAAGATACCTGAATTTTTACAGAAAAACCGTCATAATAAATAGCTAGGAAGCGAGCACTTACTACAGATCAGAGAAGTTGACCCTGACTATGACAGACGGATTGTTCATCAATTGATAAACGAATATGTTTGGAATGGGACAACTCGAAATTAAAGTCGAATTTCTAGGGTCTGCTAGGTAGGGATGATAGAATTATCTTTATACATAAGAGATTAAGGCTGTCAGATTATTTTTTATTAAATAATCTGACAGTTTTTTTTATGTAAAAAAAGCATATTAAATCAAAAACTGTAAAAATAAGTAAATGAAAACACTTATTTTTTAACCACGAACTGACAAATTTTGGAAGATAAACAAGTTATAATCGGTTATGTACATTGAGGTTAGATAAAATATATTAGTTACATTGGATGCTTAGCAAAACTTTTGGAGGTGAATTTTGTATCTAGAGATTTATCCGGATATCGTATTTATCCTGAATTTCTGTATAGATTTTATTCTGCTCGTCCTTGTCAAGGCAGTAAATCGAAAAAGAAGCGGCTTACTTCGGCTGTGCTGCGCTGCGATAATTGGGGGAGGTTCTGCCGTACTGATCAGCTTGATACCCTGGGTGAATTCAATGGCATATATCCTTCCGTCCGTATTCGTAATAAAAGCAATCTCTGTATTGGTTAAGATAATAGCAATACCTCTGATGCTATTGGTCGCCTTTGGTAGGATGAAATGGACCGACTTTCTAAAACAGGGAATCAGTTTTTGTTTAATCACATATATTGTCGGCGGTTTAATGAACTCGATTTATTATAACACAAGGCTTAGATTTGATTTGTTGAATTTAGGAGATGCGATTATGTTAAGCAATATATCATGGAGCTTTGTAGCCCTTACTATGACAATTATTGTGTTACTTGCAGTCGGTTTGTTATTATTGTGGCGGTTATATCGACGGAAGGATAAGGATATCTATGATGTAGAACTGACTCTGGAAGGGCGCTGTATCAAGACGAAGGGTCTGTTTGACACAGGGAATTGCCTATATGATCCTTTATATCATAGGCCTGTTATTGTAATCGAGCGTTCAGTCGTCGAAGAATTATTATCCAAGGAATTCCTTGACGAGTTTGAGATTACGAAGAATTATCTTTCGGGAACTTTGATGGAGGAAGAAGTAGCCACGTCTTTGGAGCAGTCCGATACAATGAAAAAGTTGTTGCTGCGGCTTCGTATCATTCCGTACTCATCCATAGGCAAAGCGCAGGGAATGATGTTTGGATTAAAGCTGGATCAATTAGTTATACATACGGGGAAGGAAACAATCTGCTGTAACAGGATTACGGCTGCAATCTCAGATAATAGCTTATCCCCCAAGGAGGAATATCACGTGATTTTACATAAAGAGCTTTTATACGCTTAGCACGCAATCATAAAGATAAATATGGGAGGTTTATTATGCTTTTAAAGTTATCGATACAGAACAAGTTTCAATTTCGGATGATCCCGGACATACGTACTATAATATTTGGACATAAAGGCGAGATACACTACATTGGCGGTGCCGAGGTATTACCTCCGCCATTGGATCCTGTCAGGGAAGCAGAAGTGATTAATGAGCTGGGAACGGAACGGGACGGAGAGATGAAATCAATCCTTGTCGAACATAATCTCCGGCTTGTAGTATACATAGCAAAAAAGTTTGATAATACCGGAGTCGGAGTGGAAGACCTGATCTCTATCGGTACCATTGGTCTAATCAAGGCAATCAATACCTTTAATCCGGATAAAAATATTAAGCTTGCTACTTATGCATCCAGGTGTATCGAGAATGAGATATTAATGTATCTGCGTAGAAACAATAAAACTAAGCTCGAGGTATCAATTGATGAACCTCTGAATGTGGATTGGGATGGAAATGAGTTGCTTCTGTCTGATATTTTAGGGACCGAAGAGGACGTAATCTATCGTAACATTGAAGAAGAAGTCGACCGCAAGCTTTTACGCAGAGCCTTGTCAAAGCTGTCAGATCGGGAACGTATTATTGTAGATCTTCGATTTGGTTTGAATACGGATGACGGAATTGAGCGAACTCAGAAGGAGGTTGCGGATTTGCTAGGAATTTCTCAATCTTATATCTCAAGACTGGAAAAGAAGATCATTAAGCGTCTGAAGAAGGAAATGGTACGTTTTGAGTAAACTGGAAATTATTTCTTATCAGTTAATCGTATAAACAAGAGCTAAAACGTGAATCATTTTATAAAGAAAATGAATGATTCGGAGGTTTCGATATGGCTCTTTATAAGGTTGAGATTTGCGGTGTTAATACAGCTAAATTGCCATTGTTAAAAAACACTGAAAAGGAAGAATTGTTTCAGAAAATATT
>JAEZKL010000016.1 GCA_023415475.1 Bacillota bacterium
GATTTGCCATCCGGCTTCCTTCAGATTCGTAGTCACCCACGACACCCTTGCCATTGGCTATGTCCTTCCTACTACCAGGCGGACTCGGGACTTACACCCGTTGAAACGTGCGCCCGCCGGGCGCACTGTTAAAACAAGGGCTCCGGAAGCTGTCAGAAGCCTCCAGAACCCTTGTTTTGATCTTATCGCAAGAACATCATAAATAACTATACCATTTCATTATTCTAACTCAAGCCCACCTGTGTAAAGCTGATAGTATCTACCCTTTTGCTTAACCAGATCCTCATGATTACCGCGCTCAATCACTCTACCCTGCTCCAATACCATAATCACATCGGAATTCTGAATGGTTGATAGGCGTTGGGCGATTACAAATACCGTTCTTCCCTCCATGAGCTTATCCATACCTTCCTGTACCAATTTCTCCGTTCTGGTATCAATACTGGAGGTTGCCTCATCAAGGATTAATACCGGAGGATCAGCTATCGCAGCCCTGGCGATAGAGATCAATTGACGTTGTCCCTGAGATAAGTTTGCACCATCTCCGGTCAACATCGTATGATAGCCCCCGGGTAAATGCCTAATAAATTGATCTGCATTGGCAAGCCTTGCTGCTGCAAATACCTCCTCATCTGTGGCATCCAATTTTCCGTAACGGATATTATCTGCTACCGTACCGGTGAATAAATGAGTATCCTGAAGAACAATACCTAAGCTTCTTCTTAGATCATCCTTCTTGATTTTATTGATATTTATACCGTCATATCGTATCTTACCGTCCTGAATATCGTAGAAACGGTTAATTAAATTGGTAATGGTAGTTTTACCGGCACCGGTCGCTCCAACAAAAGCCACTTTTTCACCGGGTCTTGCATAAACTTGAATATCATGAAGTACAATCTTCTCGTCGCTATAACCAAAATCAACCTGATCAAATACCACATCACCCAGTAATCTGGTGTAGGTAACCGTTCCATCGGAATGAGGATGCTTCCATGCCCAGATACCGGTTCTTTCCTTCACTTCTATCAGGTTTCCCTGATCATCCTCCCTGGCATTCACTAAGGTTACATAACCCTCGTCGTATTCAGGCTTGGCATCCAGTAGCCGAAATACCCGCTCCGCACCGGCCAATGCCATAACAATCGAATTAAATTGCTGGGAAATCTGTGATACCGGTTGATTAAATGTTCTTGTTAATTGTAAGAAAGCCGCCAGACCACCGATGGTAAATCCGTTAATCCCATAGATTGCCAACACAGCACCAAACAATCCAGCAAGAACATAATAGATATATCCGATATTACCCAAGATGGGCATCATTATGTTAGCATATTTATTGGCATTATTGGCACTTTCATATAATTCCTCATTTAATTGATTAAATTTCTCTTTCGCTTCCTCTTCATAGCAGAAAACCTTTACTACCTTCTGACCTTCCATCATTTCTTCAATATATCCGTTTAAAGTACCGATGGATTTTTGCTGATTTCTGAAATTAATCGCGCTCATACCGCCGATCTTTTTCGCAATAGTAAACATCGCAACTACCATAAGAAGTGCAATCAGAGTCAGAGGGATACTTAGTACTATCATAGATACCAATACCGATACAATCGTAATTACTGAGGACAGCAGTTGCGGAATACTTTGAGATATCATTTGTCTCAGCGTATCCACATCATTGGTATACAAACTCATAATCTCCCCATGAGGATTAGTGTCAAAGAACTTGATCGGTAATTTCTCCATATGGGCGAACATATCATCTCGAAATCTTTTTAACGTTCCTTGTGTGATGTAGATCATAATGCGATTATACATAAAGGTGGAAAATACGCCCAACAGATAGATCATAGCCATAACAAGGATTGCATTCAATAATGGTTTGTAACTGATCAGATCTTGATTAAGATAGGGGACGATATAGTCATCAATTACATTCTTTATGAAAATTGTTCCTGCTACATTAGCAAGTGAACTGATAATAATAAAGATAACGACACTGATCCCTTTTAGCTTATTCGCTTTCATAACATATAATAAAAGACGTTTTAGTACCTTCATACTGTCTTTATTTAATTTTTTCTTCGGCATTTTATTCATGTTACTGCTTTGATTCTTCTCATTATTCATCTTCCTGACCAGCTCCCTTCGTCTGTGATAAATATACTTCTCGGTAGATGCTGTTGTTCGTAAGAAGCTCATCATGGGTACCAAAGCCATCAATTTTTCCATCATTAATCACAATAATTTTATCTGCACTTTCAATAGAGGAAATTCTTTGGGCTATGATAAGCTTCGTTGTTCCAGGTATTTCCTCTTTCAGGGCTTTTCTAATTTTCGCATCCGTCTTCGTATCTACCGCACTGGTAGAGTCATCAAAAATAAGAATCTTAGGTTTCTTCAGTAATGCTCTTGCAATGCAAAGTCTCTGCTTTTGCCCACCGGATACATTCGTACCGCCCTGCTCAATATAAGTATCATACTGTTTCGGAAAACTCTCGATGAATTCCTGAGCCTGTGCATGCTCACATGCTTTTCTGATCTCTTCCTCCGTTGCATCTTTGTTTCCCCAACGAAGATTTTCTTTGATAGTACCGGAGAACAATACATTCTTTTGCAGCACCATGGAAACCTCATTTCTTAAGGTATCCATGTCATAATCCTTTACATTAATACCCCCGACTTCAATCGAACCCTTTGTTGTATCATAAAGTCTGGGAATCAACTGAACCAAGGAGCTTTTCGCACTACCGGTACCACCGATAATACCTATGGTTTCTCCCGCATTGATCTTCAGATTAATATTCTCAAGCACCAGTTTGCTTTCATCATTACTGTAACTAAAATCAACATTTTTAAATTCGATGGATCCATCGGGTACTTCGAAAATAGGGTTAGCTCCATTCCTTAAATTACTTTCTTCCTTCAGTACTTCATAGATTCGTTCCATGGAAGCTCTTGACATAACGATCATAACAAATACCATGGATACAATCATCAAGCTAATTAGGATATTGCCGGTATAGGTAAACATACTCATTAGTTCACCCGTTTCCATCCTTCCCTTAAGGATTAAGTGTGCACCAAGCCAGGAAAGTAATAAGTTACAAGTATACATCGTAAATTGCATGGCCGGTGTATTAAGTAATAATAATTTTTCAGCGCTAAGAAAGCCGCTATACAAAGCTGCCGATGCCTTATGGAACTTGCCGGTTTCATGCTCTTCTCTTACATAGGCTTTCACAACACGAATACCGGTGAGATTCTCTTGAACACTTGCATTCAAATCGTCATATTTTTTAAAGGTACGTTGAAAATATACATGAGCTCGCGTCATGATTAAAAATAAAATGACACTTAAAAATAAGATGGCTCCCAAGAATATGATAGCCAATTCTGAATTGATACAGAAGGACATAATTAAGGCTGATATTAACATAATCGGTGCCCTTACCAAAACTCTGATACACATCTGATAGGCATTTTGAACGTTGGTGACGTCTGTCGTTAACCTGGTCACTAAGCCTGAGGTAGAGAACTTATCAATATTGGAAAAGGAATAGGTCTGTATCTTATCATACATTGCCCTTCTTAAATTCTTTGAAAATCCTGTACTGGCCTTGGCAGCTGTCTTTCCTGACGTCACACCGAAATATAGTGCTAAAAAGGACGATATCAGCATGATAATTCCGATTTTAACTACATAATTAATATCACCATTGGCCAAACCAACATCCACTATCTTTGCCATTAATAATGGAATAATAACCTCCATTATTACTTCGAGAATTACATAAATCGGAGTAAGGATCGTATCTTTTTTGTATTCTCCTACATTCTCCAGTAATTTTTTTAACATCGTATCACTCTCCTATAAAAATTATACAAGATGGACGCAGCTTAGCATAACAGCCGGTCCTTCTGTTTGCCTTGTTATTTTGTTGATTTGATAATGCGTCACTCTTCTAAAGCCACATGTAGCTTTTCTAATAAATAAAACAACTCATTTAATTCTTCTTTGGTGTAAAGGTTGTTTATAGTACCCTCTACTTCTAAAATACTCTTTCTTAAAACTTCATGGATTCCTATCCCTTTTTCGGTAAGCAGAATTTTCTTTAACCTGGCATCTTCATCAACGTTAACTCTTGAGATATATCCGTTCTTTTCCAGAATTTGCAGAGTGTTTGTAACGGTAGATCTTCGTATATCAAACTCCACCTCAATATCTCTTTGATATACGTCACGTAATTGAGACTGGCGATACACAAAACCAATGATTCTGGCTTGCGAACTAGTCAATTCCATTCCTCTTTGATTTAACTCATTCTCTATTTTTCTACGAACTAGATTGGATAAGATTTTCAGCATCTTTCCAACGTGTTTTTCTTCTCGTTCTATCATTTGACCGCTCCTCTATTTGTTAGCTATCTAACATATTTTAAGATAAAAGTATGCTTATGTCAATATGAAAGATCTACAATAATATCTTGCTCGATGTACTTTCTATGTATAATATGCTCATGTTCTTGCTCCTCTTTTTATGTACACCTTCCCTCCGATTTGCCACCACCGGCGACAGCCAGAATGAACTGTTTACACAGTCCGCAAACCTGCTTTGAAAGGAGGATTCCAACCTTTGATACGTTGCACACAAGTAGTAAAAAGCAGTGAAGGAGTAGTCCTTTACTGCTTTTATTATTTTTAAATATTTGATATTAATTTAGGATATACGGAACTGTCTTGAAGAATCGTTTAGGTCAAGTGCTAGCTGCGCCAGACTTTCCGTGGTGTGAGCAACATCCTCCATTACAGATACAGTATGATTTAATTGCTGCTGAATCTCACTTGTGTTTTCAAGTGACTTACCGGTTCTATCATTTACTTCTATGATTGCTCTATTAACGGAGGAAACACTTGTTGTAATATTAGTCACCAGCTCTGCCAATTGGAGTGACATCTGATATACGGACTCAGAAACATCATAATACTGCCCTCCCGTATTCAAATATGCATCAAATTGTGTCTGAACCTCTTTATCAATAAAGCTTAATAGTTGTTGCCCATTTTCAGAAAGGTTATCAAAGGCCTCCTGTACTTTTACAACAGTAGACTGAATGGTAGCTACTGTGTTTTGAGTTTGCTGGGCTAATCTCTTTACCTCGCCGGCAACTACAGCAAAGCCCTTTCCCTGTTCGCCTGCTCTGGCTGCTTCGATGGATGCGTTCAAGGCCAACAGGTTAGTCTGTGAAGAGATGTCTCCAATGACATCAGCCATGGTCTTAATCTCATGTACAACTTTACCAGCTTCGATGGCATCCAAAATCTTCTGCTGCTCAGTTTTATAAATATCACGGCTATCTTGGATTGCATTTTGAGCTGTTTTTTGAGCTTCAAGAGCTCTATTTTTAAATTCCTCAGAGCTTAGACTCTGTTTGTTGGCCTGTTCATTTAAGATATGCATATGGTTAGTTATTTCTTTTACAGCTAACATAACATCTTCAATAGATTTCATATTGTTCTGGGAATCGGACACAACCGCAACAGTCGAATTGTTTATTGCACCAAAACGTGAGGTGATTTCCTCAGTAGTTGCCGTAAGCTCTTCCCCAACTGCACTTAATTCTTGAGACTGATCGATAATTCCTTCGATAAGCTTGCTCATATTATCCTTGGCATGATTTAATGCATCACTGGTCTGACCAAATTCGTCATGTCTATTGATAGTAATCTTCTCGGTGAGATTTCCATCTGCAAGACTTAATGCAAAGGCATTCATCTTTTTTAGTGGTGATTTAATATATCTGGCGATGGCGATACTTACTCCTATACCAATAGCAAGGAATAAAAGAGTAAAGCTGATCATATAATCCCTGAGGCCATTAATGTTTTTCAAACCTTCCTTTGCCGGAAGATTTACTGCAAAGGACCATGTGGTCCCTTTAATAGGACAATAAGCCACAAAATAATCGCTATTTTCATAATTATACTCAGAATATCCTGTTTTTCCAGCCATCATGGCTTTCTGTACTTCTACATATTTCTCATAGCCTGGCTCTGCAGCAAATGTTTCCACATCTACACGTTTTTCTTCAACAACAGAAATATCCTTATCTGCAATTCTTACGCCGTTTTCATCAATGATATAAGCATAGCTGCCTGCACCCACCTCAATATCTCGAACAATATCATTCATCTGCTCCGCTGTAATAACACCACCAATTACCCCCAATATAGTACCATTGCTATCTATAATCGGTGTTGTGATAATTATTATTAATTTGTTATCCGATTCACTGAATAGTGGGGTTGCAATGTTCGTAACACCGCTCAAGGCATTCTTAAAGTTATCTTTATCGGATAAGCTAAATGGTTCTTTACCAGGGACTCTGGTAGTGCCGTCCGGGCTGGACACCTGGATTCTTTCATAGCCAAGGCGTTCAGCTTCACTCACAAGGATAGGCTCTTGGATGGACCAATCCATACTGGTTATACCTTCTCTTCTTCCCAGGGTCTCCATCTCGATTCTTCTTTTTGCGAGTTCTTTCGAAAATAGTGCTGCATTGTCTTGAACACTATTAGTAAGATTCTCTTTAATGCTGGCTTTCATGACAGTTGAACTTTTTTGGTAGGATATGAGGGTAAGTGTACCGCAGACAACCAATAGCAACAGAATAATCTGTATCAATAGCTTTACTCCAATGCTACTCCGTTTTAAAGATTTTAGTAGAATAGAAACAATTTTCAAGTCAAATACCTCCGTCGTAAACTAGTTTTGTCCTTCTTATGCCGTGGATATCCTTCACTTAGAGATTTAGAAAAACCAACCAATACAATTTCTTGAGAACTGATCTTCTAGGAGTCCCCTCAATTCATGGCTGGAAATAAAAGAGAAAGCGAGGTGTTCAGGGAATAGACAAATTGCGTTATTTTGTGATAAATTTAACTTTATTATACTATAAATATTTTTTTAACACAATTATAATCTTATAAATATGTTCAATTTTTTTATATATATATCCAATATTTTTTACAATCTTATCTAATACTTGAACCCCAGGAATCATCTTCCCCGACACCACTCTTAGCCATGGATACATTGACAACCGTTTTGGTAACTGGCGGGAGCTCGAAACCATCCGAGCTGCCGGTGCTTCTAAGGAAGCTACAATATATTTCCTCCGGCATCTGATAGGGACACCTGTTTGATCCTCCATACAGCTTCCAACTATTCTAATCAAGGCGACAACTAGATCTGAACTATTTGAATCGTTCGCAAATCCGCATAGAAAGGAGGGTTTTCAATCTCTGATACTGGTTGCACCTGTTTTGCACCTAATAACTTCTTAAACAATTATTAAGTTCCAGTATTCTATCACCAACATCTTCAGGGCAATGAGCATCCGATACTGTAATAATTTTCACATTATTATTTCTCATTATTTTTAGCATTTCTTCATCCATACCTAGTGTAGCTGTATTAGGACAACGTCGAAATACTCCACTATTTTGTTCTGCGTACATATCGTTTTTAGAAAGCTCCTTTGCTAAACTAGCATAATAATCCGTTAGAGAATATGATGGTCTATGTCCAAAAAGTTTAATCGAATCGGGATGAGCTATACCGTCAAATATGCCACTTTGAACAAGTGAAATAGATGTTTCAAAATATCTATGATATATTTCATCGACATTAATTCCATTCCAATGCTCCGCCTTATGGTCAAAGGCAAAATTATCAACAAAATGAACACTGCCCAGCAAGAAATCAAAATCTTTACCTTTAGTTAATTCTACAACTATATCTTCAAACTCTTTAAAATAGCATATTTCAAGACCAAACTTAATCTTAACAGGGAATTGATTATTTCTGATTTGTTTGATGAGTGATAAATAATTTTCCAGTTTCAAAACTCCTGCGTTTCTATGAAACCATGTATCTATATAATTGCTATAAGCACAAACAGAATCGTACATAGGAACAAATTCTTCAAACCGATAACAATGCTCAAGAAGCCAAATCTCATCTAATTGCTTTTCAACTGCTTTGTTAACGAATTGATTTACCCATTCATATGTATATTCTCCTCGCTCAATATGGATATGACCATCAACCATACTACCACTTCCTTATTTATAATTTGTTAGAGGAAATACATTCACGACTTCCAATTTATTCATAAATTCCATAATATCATCTTTAATAAAATAATTAAACTTTATTTTCCAGTAGTCTGTGTATACCAATTATCAATGTGTACCATCTACAAGAATGAAATCATACCCTACTGTAAAGGTCATACGTCTCTTATCATGACAAATGTGTATTTGAAAAATATCACTCCACGTTCAGAGTCATATGCCAAAATAAACCGTATTTTGACTAGTATTTCAGATGAATATGTTCTTCAAAGTATGCGATTTCATAAGCTAAAAAAGCTTGCACCTAATTGCACATGATTTTCATTACAACAAAAAAATCTCTAAACCCTCATATTTGAAAGGTTTAGAGACTCTTATAAGAGAGGCGACAACCAGATATAGACCACAGTTTAAATCCGAAGTCTTCCTAAAGAAAAAGAGAAGACGCATCACTCACGTAATGCGTTTTCAAGGCGACAACCAGATTTGAACTATTTGAACATTACCAGAATCCGCATAGAAAGGAGGGTTTTCAATCTCTGATACTGATTGCACCCAATTTGCACCAAATGGTGTTTATATATTTAACCTTAATTATATTCAATTTTTAAGTAACATTTTTACAGTATAAAATTATTGTTACAATTTATGTAATATATGTTAAAATAGTGAATGATAGGTAATTTCTTGTACAAAAATAGCAATAAAATCAATGAGCTAAAGGAGAGTATATATGATTGAACAATTTTTTTCAAGTGATTATATTGAAGAAACAGAGGCTGTATCACTTCTTGGAGAAATAAATGAAAAGTACAAGGAACATGAAGGATATATTTTTTATAAATTCCCTTCAGTTAAAGAGATGGATAAACCAGTTATAACACCAGACATATTTATAGCTTCTAAGTCACTTGGAATAGTTCTTATTGTCGTAGATACTATGAGTTTTGATAGAGAAATGCAATTAGATAAAATGGTACATAAAATGGAATCGATTGATAATTATGTATTCACAACATTATTAAAAAATCGAAGTATGAAAAAAGATGCTAGAAGTCTAAAATTTAATATTACTACCGTAGGTTACTGTCCTAATTACGAAACAGATATAAATAATGATAATATTTTTAATAGTTCAACTAAGTTAATTGAATATATATCCAAAATTCATGAGGAAAGCAATGAAGTATCAATTGAGATAATTGGTGAAGCTATCGCTAGTTTAGAGGCGGCAACTGCTATTATTAAGCCAAAAGAAAGATTGTTGGAGGAAAAGGATAAAGATACAAAAGCGCAAATATTAAAGATAATTGAAACACAGATAGCTAGATTTGATGATGAGCAGCGAATATCTGCCTTATCATTGTTAAATGGACCACAAAGAATCCGTGGTTTGGCTGGTTCTGGAAAAACTATTATTTTATGCTTAAAAGCTGCATACCTTCATCTTTTATATCCTGACGCAATTATTTTGTACACATTCTACACAAAAAGTTTATATGATTATATTATTCAGTTAACAACAAGATTTTATATGAAAATGACGGATGGTCAATTACCGGATTTTGAGAATAAAATTAAAGTAATGCATGCTTGGGGCGGTACGCAAATTCCTGGTGTATATTATAATGCATGTTATGATAATGGAATTAGTCCTATAAACTATGGACAAGCTAAAAGATTTGGTAATGCATTTGAATATATATGTACAAAGTTCGTAAAAGATACAAAATATAATGCAAATAAAATGTACGACTATGTTTTACTAGATGAAGCTCAAGATTTTGATTCTTCATTTTATCAATTATGCCGCTCTATAGTAAAGAATGATAATCTAATTTGGTGCTATGATGAAGTTCAAAATATTTTTGATGTAATTCTTCAGAATACCAAAGAAACATTTAAAAACGAGTTCGATAATAATGGCATAGATTTATTGGAAGAGACAAGAAAACATCCTAAATTGCGAAATGATATTGTACTACATAAAAGCTATCGGAATGTAAGAAAAATATTACTAGTTGCTGTCTCATTAGGTTTTGGTATTTATAACGAAAAACTTATACAATCTCTAGAAAGCAATGAACACTGGGAAGACTTGGGATTTAGAGTTTTAGAAGGTGATTGTAGCAAAGAAGAACTAGTTACCATTGAAAGAAAACTTGAGGCTTCGCCATTAGTAATAGACGAATCTATAATAAAAGATTGTATATTAATTTATGAAGGCGAGAAGTTCTCAGATGAATTAGATTATATAGCAAATGAAATTGAAATTGCAATCAAAAATGATAAATTAATGCCAGAAGATATAGCTGTAATCTGTCTTGATGAAGGTAATGCATTCAATTACTTTGATGGATTAGAAAGAAGATTGGCTTCTAAATCAATAAGTACTTACAATGTAATGGATAGAAATTATGTTAAGGGGTTTTATAAAGAAGGTAGAGTTACACTTTCAAGTGTCTATAAAGCAAAAGGAAATGAAGCAGCAATGGTTTTTGTTGTTGGATGTGATATATTTACTGACAAAAAAGACTCAAGAACTATGAGAAATAAAATATTTACATCATTTACTCGTGCAAAAGTATGGCTAAGAATATCTGGAACTGGTATAAATTCATTAGAAATTATAAAAAAGGAAATACAGCAGTTAATAGATAATGATAATAAATTTATATTCCACAATAAACCAACTCATGTCCTAGATAAAGACTGGAACGAAAGGTCGGAACAATATGAAAGTGAAGAAGCGTTCTATGAGGAGTTAGTAGCAATGAGCAAGAAAAAGGGGATTTCTGTTGATAGGTTACTCCAAATATATGCACAAAAGCAAAAAGAGGATGACAAAGTCGATGAATGAAGCAGCCTTCTTAATTAATTTAAAATTATGTAAAAAAGTTTTTGAACAATTTGGTATTCTAAAAAAAACAAATAATATTAACATATACGTAAGTAGTTATAATAAATTTAGTAGTGAGTTTAGAAGGATTGCCCAAAAAAACGACTATATTAAAACTTTCATAACCGGATTAGAAATGGATGACTACGATTATTTACTAAATGATGGGTCATTCATACAATATTCCTATGACAAAAAAGATAATGATATAGTATTAAGAATGGCATATTATCCTTCCATAACAAGCCTTACATATGAAGAATTTCTAAAAGAATTTTATGATTTAGATATAGAAGATTGTGGTGCGGTATTTATGAGTGATTACCAGCAATATCTGACCGAGGAAGAAACTAAACTTGTTACACCACTAAGGTATGACTACAATTCAAGAAAATATAAACCACTTATACACAGTTCATCACATATACATATGGGTTACGAGGAGAATATAAGAATACCTTTTGAAAAAATAATAACACCTACCGTCTTTGCCAAATTTATTTTACAATACTATTATTACGAAAACTGGAAAAGTAAAATATGTGACCAAGATTTACTTGATTATTGTCTTATAAAACAAGGCGAATGTTACGCCATAGAACAACAATACTTTAGTCACAATGATAAAAAAATACCATATGTAAGCTTTAATCATAATTAATAATAGGCTCACAAAAATTGTAATTTAATTTCATAATTAAAGATTCCTAAGTATACTTCATATGATATTCAGGAATCATTATCTTCACATAAAACAACGAAGGATCCATGCTACGCATGGATCCTTCGTTGTTTTGATGTGGGGGATGATATAAAAGCGTCGCAGACCCCTCGGAGAGCGAGCAGGTCAGTCGTACGACTGCCCTAGTGAGTGTTAGCACAGATACTGTGCTGAATATAAAGAAAAAATTTTTGTTAAAAAGTAAGAAAAAGACCTCCGTTTAAAAATTCTCAATCATATTAATACAGGAAGTTAATTGTTATTTTAAAAGGAGGCAATGGTTATGATGGACATTAGCATAGTTCGCCACAAGGGATACATAAAAGCAAACATGCATGTACTGTATCAACACAATCACAGAAAGCTAGAGAATAGTTCAAATAAGAACATTCAAAAGTCACTTTCAAAATTCAATACCTATCTTGTTAATAATCTGCAAGATGGAGAAACATTTATGAAGGCATTTTATCGCTTTCGTAATAGCGGTTTGTTCAAAGGACAACTAAAGATACAAGGTGATACTGACAAGCAAACAAAATTTTTAGATGAGTTCCTGGTTTATCCACCTTATCAAAGAATAAAGGAAATGACTATTGAAGAGCAGGATATATTTTTCAAGAAGTACCTTGATGCATTACAGGCATATTTCCCCGACATTATTATCTTGTCCGCAGTCGTACACCGTGATGAAGTATTCATTCCAATTGATGACGAACTGAAAGAGTTATATCCGGAAGGAAAGATGATCCACAGATGGTGGAACGAATGAACAGCTTTTGCATTTTATCCTGCAGGATGGTATACTGACTTCATCAGAGATTGAAAACTACATAACAATGACAAGAAAGAATCAAGTAAACAAAGTACACCAGACACCCTTTTATCAAAGAAATGACGGGCGCTATTTGACCAAGGTTAAGGAATGTGGTAAGACGAAACAGATACTGGCAAAGGATGAGAAGGAATTATACGATAAGCTCTATGAGTTCTATTTTGGAGAAAAGAATTCCTCTCTCACCGATTTATTACCTTTATGGTTAAAATGGAGGAATGAGGAGACCAGTGTCACCAAAAAGACCATACGGGAAAATACTTATCTTTGGAATACGTTTCTTCGGGATAGTTGGATTGCTACTAATCCACTAAACCAGCTTAAGACGAAGGAATTTATTAAGTATTTTCGCTCTATTACAAAGAACAGAACCCTTACTCGCAAACGCTTCAATGATATTAAGAGTGTGATGAACAGCATTATCTATTACGCAATTGAGAACGAAATCGTAGAACATAATTACCTGAAGGATATTAATTACCAAGAATTCGCTTATAAGCCGGAATCCCATGATACGCTTCCTTATTGTGAAGAAGAACGCAGACTCATGATGAACCATCTGAGTGATGATTTGTATTCCTTGGCAATTAAACTGGATTTCTGCATGATAATTCGCATCGGTGAGCTGAAAGTTCTTCGTTGGGATGATATCAAGGGTGATTACATCTATGTTCATGCATTCATGAATGATAAGAATGAAATCATTCCCTATTGCAAAGGCCATGTTGAGGCTGGAATGCGGTATCTTCCTTTGACAAATGCATGTAAACGGATTCTGAATGAAATCAAGCGCGTTAATCCTGACAGTGAATATCTTTTTATCAAGGAATCCAAGCCTTTAGCAACAGTAACCTTTAATCGTAGGATTGAGAAATGCTGCAAGGAACTCGGGATTGAATACCGTTCATCTCATAAAGTTCGGTTTTCTACCGCCTCCATCCTTCATAAGAATGGTGCCACTGCCACAGAGTTGCAAGGAATGCTTGGTCATACTACTCTTACCATGACGTATGGGTATTTGAAGAATATTACACCTCGTTCGGAGACCTATGACAAGACTAACCAGATTTTGGACTAGCATTCTGGACGAAAAGTCTCAAGGATGCAAGCGTTTTCAGCTGCTAAACACCTTGCACCTACTTGCACCACATTTATCTAACCAACAAAAAATCTCTAAACCTTTGTACATTCAAGGTTTAGAGACTCTTCTAATCAAGGCGACAACCAGATTTGAACTGGTGATCAGGGTGTTGCAGACCCATGCCTTACCACTTGGCTATGTCGCCATATTTAATTATTGAGCTGTTAGTGACTCTATTATAACAATCCATGATTAAGATATCAAGAAGTAGAATCACCTTTTTAACAAATTTCATTCTTAATTAATCGATAGATTGTTAACTCCCCGAGTAGGGCTCGAACCTACAACCCCACGGTTAACAGCCGTGTGCTCTACCATTGAGCTATCGAGGAATAGTGAAGCTTCTAATTATACGTCCTGATTAACATAATAATTGTTTATCTTCATATAACAGAAAAAACAGAAATCCTACCAAGGTTTTTCTGTTTTAATTGACTTTTCACTACACTAGAAAACGATAAAATTCATCCAATCTAAACAAACCATTTTTAGGTCAAGCCCTCGACCTATTAGTAACAGTCAGCTCCATGTGTTACCACACTTCCACCTCTGTCCTATCTACCTGATCGTCTTTCAGGGGTCTTACTAGCTTATGCTATGGGA
>JAEZKL010000048.1 GCA_023415475.1 Bacillota bacterium
GATTAGGCAGCGTGATGCAAGACGTCTTCAGATAATGGAAGGATATTGTAAAACAACGAGTTGTCTCCGCAATTACATCCTGGAGTATTTTGGGGAGAAAACCTCTGAAGCATGTGAAAACTGCGGAAATTGTCATCGCGAGTATCATGAAGTTGATATGACAGCAGAAGCCAAATGGGTTATTAACTGTGTTGCTGAAACGAAAGGCCGTTATGGTTTAACAATTGTAATTGGTACCCTGCTGGGAGTGAATAGAGCACGTCTTAAGGAGTTAGGAACTACAAAATATAAATCATATGGAGCACTCAAAGACAGTAGTGAAGCTGAATTGCGAAGCTTAACAAGTCAAATGCTTTTGGATGGCTACCTATATCAAACTGAGGATCAATATAGCGTCCTTAGAATGGGGAATATTTCTGCATTAAAGGACGAAAATACGCACGTAATCATCCGTAAATATGAGGAGAAAGAGCCTTCCGGTAGGCAGAAATTAAGTCGTAAGAGAAACACGGATTCTCTTACAAGTGCAGGCTTTGAGTTGTTTGAGCAATTACGTATGCTTCGCCTTGAAATTGCGAGAGAAGAGGGGATGCCTCCGTATATCATTTTTAGTGATAAGACACTAATTAACATGTGCGTAATGGTGCCAAAGAATAAAAATGAAATGCTTAATGTCTCCGGAGTGGGAGCAAACAAATTCGATAAATATGGTCAGAGATTTCTTGATGAAATCAGCAATTATCAAATGATCCATCCAAATTCCGTTACAAGCATTCATGATGATACGGAGCCTGAATATAAATCTAATAAGCCCTCCAATTTGAGAAGAAAAAAGAAAGGGAAGGACGAATTTTATCTTGATAAAGCCGATGCTGAGAAGTTCAGATATGCGGATTTATATTACATAAGCGATATAAAAGAAGAACTGAACCGAGTCTGCAGTATTCCTGGTGTAAGGAAAGTGACTACTACAAAGATTTGGGAATATTTAGTTTCTGAGGACTTGACAAAAGAGGACAACACAGATGGAGAAACAGTAAAAGTAAAAACTGAAAAAGGAGCGTCACTTAGTATACAGACCATAGACAAAGTTGGTCAGGCGGGTATCTCGTATACATTATTGATGTATCCGCGGGCAGTGCAGAAAATGATAGTGAATCATTTCATTGGTGCTTAAACCAGAAGCTGAAATTAGCTGTGAAAAAAGCGTTGACAGCAGCTTCACGAGAAATTGCCGCAGGCCAATATTTGGATGATGTAAATACATTATGAATAAATATTAAGGAGGTTTTTATGGGAATGATGGAAAGACCATCTGTCAGCACCTTGGCCGATGGAGGGGAATACTGGGAACATGAGTACGAGAAATTCTTTCTTAAGACGTATGTACCTGCAAATAATATTGATGGACAGACAAATAATTATAGCTTTCGGGCTCCATTACTGCTGGTCTTTGAAGAAAACAGGCAGAGCAGGGATGAGGCAATTGATTTTGCCAATAAGAGCGGACTTAGCAGTATTGCGGCCGCAGTGGATTCAAGTGTTCTATTTATTTATCCGACTGATGAAGGTGGATGGAAGAATGCAACTGAGGAGTTATATGCATCCGTTATAGCTGAAGTCAAGATGGATCCCCACTACTTAGATGGAATTGCCGAAATACATAATTTCTTTACACGCGAGTTCAAGGGCTATTTTGTTAGAGGTGCGATATTCAGAGCGGATATTTATAGTTTTGGCGAGTCGGCAGATTATGTTGCCAAGAATCTGCTGAAAACAATAAATGGTGAGTATCTCTGGGGCCCCGGTGAAATTACTCCTGCTATGTGTTCCATGCAGAATCTGAGTGTTATTCCTGCACCGGAGCGTAAGGATATAGGTATATTGAGTGTTGGTAATTCTAGGGATATTAATGAAGCTTTTAAGGATTGTACGAATCTGCTAATTAAGTCTGAGCCTGACTACAGGGCTGATTTTAAATCTTTTGTCCGCAAGTATAAAATGTGGTGTGGCAATATGGAGATTGAGCCTGATTTTGAAGCAATGAATATGACAGAGGAAGCAGGTAGCGTACTTGTAAAGACATCGCCTAACAATAGAGGTGCATTTAAGGATACAGCAGAGCATAAGGTTGGATATTTTGCCTATTACAATAATGATCTATTTAATAAAGGACCGGTCCCGCTGCTTATGGGCTTTCATGGTGGCGGCGATTCCTCAATGTACCTGACATTTGTTGCAGGATGGTATGAAATTGCGCACAGATATGGTTTCTTGTTTGTTTCACTTGAGAATCATCAGAATGTAACAGCCACAGAAGTTGTAGAAGTAATTGAACATCTAAAGAAACGCTACAATATAGATGAGCATCGCATTTATGCAACCGGATTCTCGATGGGAAGTGGTAAGACATGGGATATGTATCAGGAATATCCTTATCTTTTCGCAGGTCTTGCTCCTGCAAGTGCACTGTTCCCGGTGAAGAATAATCCATTTAGTCAGCCTCTCGGTGATAGACTGAACATGACTGTTCCTGTTCCGATTTTCTATTCGGGTGGCGAAAATTCACATCTGCCTGAATTACCTTTCCAGGCCGATTCCGGTCTTGAAAGGATACAGTATGCTGCAGAGGTCAATAAGTGCAAGACTAGATTCGACCTGAGCTACGACGATAAGGACAATTGGGCAGATCCTATCTGGGGTATTTCCGGTGATCGTGTTGAGAAGGTTTACGATGAGTCCAGAGGAAGCTATCTGACCATTCATTACTTTGACAGCGAAGATGGGGTTTGTCGAACCGCTTTTGCAAGTGTCAGTGGACAGGTACATGAGTGTAGACATCATACTTGTGAGAATGCATGGAAGTTCATATCGCAGTTTACCAGGTAAGTTTATCCGTTATTAATTTGAATAAAGAAACGAAGGAGGAACTGCCTATTGTGCACAAAGAAGGAAAAGCAAAAGATGCTGGATTAGATGTTACATATGAGAGCATATGGAGACAGTACAGAGTAAAATTTGGTGGTTTTGATGATTCTAATTTTCCTTTCGTTGGAGATTCGAGTAGATAGTGTATGCGAAATACACTATCTTTTTTTGTTGACATATATGTATATATAGTGTATGTTATATAACATGGATTATGAAAGGAGTAACTTATGCCGCCAAAGGTTAAAATCAATAAAAAAATGATAATCGATGCTGCTTTCGATATTGTTAAAAATGATGGTATAGAAAAAATGAGCGCCAGGACAATATCAGAAAGATTAAAATGTTCAACGCAACCAATACTTTATCATTTCTCTTCAATAGAAGAGATAAAAAAGTCTGTTTATGAAAAAGCAGATATGTATCATTCAGAGTATATCATGCCGAAGGGAACTGAAAATGAGTCTCCATTAATGGAACTCGGACTTAATTATATTAGATTTGGCTATGAAGAAAAGAAACTTTTTCAGTTTCTTTTTCAAACAAACCAATTTAATGGTTTTAGTCTTGACGAATTGATAGATAGGGCAGAATTATCTGAAATCCTGCATATGGTTTCTATGGGAATTAGAATTGATGAAGCTAGAGCAAAAGAGTTGTTTATGAATCTTTTTATAGTAGCGCATGGATATGCAAGCCTACTTGCTAATAATGCGATGGAATATGAAAAATCAAAATGTGAGAAAATTATGGAGAATGTATTCAACAATTTAATGTAGTTTTGACTTGACAGTGTTTTCAGGAGAAAATGATTGAAATATTCGAATATGAGCAGCATAGTCGTAGTTGATGCAATAATTCTGTTTTTATTGCTAGGAATTAATGACGCAGAGTATTCAAATATTGCGGTGCCAACATTTGGCTTAACGCTGAGGGTTTTTCAGCAGTGAAGTTTTAAATAAAGGGTTTGTTATTATTAGAGTGAGGAGTGTTCTTTGATGAAAAAGTTATATGAGAAAATTGAAATATGGTTTGCTGTGTTGAGGATTATCATCTATGTTGTTGTAATGGGGAATCTCAGAAATAATTTTGGTGATGCAAGTCCGTATTCTTTATTAGGATTATTGGTAATTGCAATTACCATAACAATCTTTATTGCAAAAAACAAACTTGGAACAAAATATGGATTAGTTGGCTTGTCGGATATGAAGAAATACTTATATTTCATACCTTTTGTACTGTTGGTTTCGGTGAACTTGTGGTTTGGCTTATCTATGCGTTACGATTTGTTACATCAAATTTATGCAGTTATTACAATGGGTTTGGTTGGTTATGTTGAGGAAATTATATTCAGAGGGCTTTTGTATAAAGCGATCGAGAAGGACAGCATAAAACAGGCTATTATAATATCTGCAGTCACTTTTGGTGCTGGACATATTTTGAATTTACTTACAGGTCATGCAACGTTAGATACTTTTTTACAAATTGGGTATGCAATTGCAATAGGTTTCGCATTTGTTATGGTATTCTATAAAAGTGGAAGTTTGATTCCATGCATTATCACACACAGCTTGGTAAATATTACATCAAAATTTTCAGTTGAAAATGTCGATTCCTCGTTTGATGTTTGGAATTATATTACAGCGTCTTTTATTATTGTGGTGGCAGGAGGATATGCCCTATATCTTCATAAAAAAGTAAGATAATTTCTTAATCCTATTATAGAGGGAATTCCGATTTGTCGAGATGCCAATTGACATGAAAATCGTTATTTTTACCGGCTCAAACAACTGAAAATAAAAGATTTCCATGTATACTTCGGTAATTAAGGATAATGGAAAATGGAGGCATTTGTTATGTTGGATTCGAAAATATTTTATGAAAAGATTGAACGAAACTTTATTTCTTGGGCACAAACTGTGGAAGACATAAGAGCAGCATTTATTGTGGGCTCTCGGGCTCGTAAGGATCATCCTGCAGACGAGTGGTCGGATATGGATATTATCTTCTAATCCTCAGAACAGAATTATTATCTTTCCAATCAGGAATGGCTTAGCAATTTTGGGGATATCTGTACTTCATTTGTCTCAGAGACAGATGGGGGAGATCCGGAATGTCTTACATTATTTGATGGAGGGTGGCAGGTTGATTTTGTTA
>JAEZKL010000078.1 GCA_023415475.1 Bacillota bacterium
AGCTCCTTTCATAAAGAAAAGTATCATCGAAACACCGGCAACCGGGCTACCATGGCTTTCGCTTTAGATCCCACGGCTTTGCGTCCCATGCTTTCACATGGTTTGCCTTTTTCTCGCATCTCGTGGGAAATACACATAACCTTTCGCCAAGTATTTTACGGTCGTAAGACTATGTGTTATTCCTGCTGATTTTAGTATACCATTAACACCTCCTTGTGTCTTGAGAAAGATTCTGGAAGGGATATGCCCTAAGAGTTATAGCTTCTATAGCACCTCCACATACTGGGCAGTTAGCCCTTCCTGCATGCCATATATTTTAAGGATAAAGAGAGTAGGTCCCATTTTATGTATGGATGGGAAAAACCAGATCATGAATTAGAAGAGTCATTTACTGTGATTGATGTACCTAAGACAATATGGGCAGTGTTCACTTATAATGGAGAGCATATGGAAAGAGATATAATTATCTTTATCATAATGTAGATGAGAGGTAATTATATACCAAAACCTAAAAGAGGTAAACATGTTAAAGAGATTCCAAACTGGCGTGGCACTTGTCCTGTGTGCAATCGTACCGGAGTGAAATTATTATGGACAAGAATAATGGAAGACAGAAGCCAGCAGAGTGTTTGTAAGCGTTGTGCAAGCTAGCTAACTGGATATTCGTTTTGGAGAGTAACAATTCGCACATTGAAACATGCGTTTTATTAACTCGAAAAGATATAGCGAGCTATAATGTTGAAATAACAGTAGACATTGGTTTGTAAAATCTATTAAGGAGCCTTGAAGTAACAATCTCAAGGCTCCTTTTAATACATGCTTCATAAAATTTCTGGAAGCTGATATTTTTGAATGCATGATTTATAAAATATCTGGGAAGCTGATATTTTTGAATACATGCTTCATAAAATATCTGACAAGCTGACATTTTATGAATATAAAATTTTTATAGATTTATAAGCTGATGGAATTGGAATATTAAAGTTGAATGACATGGAAATACATGATATTATACTTTTGTAAAAACAAAAGACAGTTTATTCATTTAAAGCTTTGAATTGGCAATGAAGTAGGAATTGACATTGAAAGAGATTAATGATGGTGCAACTCACTTAATATTGATGTATACTAGGAATACAACATAATTATGTATGTACGAAGAAATGACAAAAATAAGGAGACAAAAAACATGGCAGGAAATAGAATAATCTGTACTAAAAATAATGTAGATTACATCTCAATCAGAAAGGCTATGATATCAGGAGCAAGGACAGTAGATGAGATAGCAGAGAGTACAGGGGTTTGTACCGAATGTGAAGGATGTAAAGCTGAATTAGGTAATATTCTTACTTCAGTTTGCGGATGTAAGAAAGTATCATTGGAGACTGTTGTAAATGCAGTTAAAGCAGGCGCTGATACGGTGGAAAAGGTTAGCGAGATGACAGGAGCAGGTACTGGTGTAGATGAAGTTACCGGAGAGGAATGCGGAAGGTGCAAGGGACTAATTCAAAATATTATACTTCTAGGAAGATAGTTAACCTGGCTGATAAGCCTGCAACATAAGTCTTTGGAGAAGGACATAAAGATTTGCTGCTAATAGCCAACCTTTTATGCAAAGTTTGATAGCGGAAGGCTGGCTACTTTTATACATGATTCATAAAATGTCTGCGAAGCCGACACTTTTGAATACATGCTTCATAAAAAGTTTGCGAAGCTAACTTTTTTGAAGAGACACAGACTAATTTGATAGTTACTTCTTGAAGAAGTAATTTGTCAGCAGGTCACAACGAATTGCTTTACAAAACAAGTATCGGAGGAAAAACATTGAAGTTTATTTCATGGAATATTGATTCATTAAATGCAGCATTAATAGGTGCTTCCGAACGTGCTTTGTTATCTCAAAATGTATTAAATAAGATTATAGATCACAACCCGGAAATAATCGCTATACAGGAAACAAAGTTATCCTGTGACGGTCCTACTAAAAAGCATTTCGAAATTTTGAGGGATAAGTTTCCGGATTATGAAATTGTTTGGAATTGTTCGGTAGAACCAGCACGCAAGGGTTATGCGGGTACCATGTTTTTATATAAGAAGGAATTAGCACCATCTGTTACTTTTCCGATAATTGGAGCACCAGGCACCATGGACGCTGAAGGCCGCATAATCACATTAGAATTTGAGCATTTCTACTTAACACAGGTTTATACGCCGAATGCTGGGGACAGTCTGAATCGTTTGGAAGATCGTCAAATATGGGACATAAAATATGCCGATTATCTAGCAGGCTTGGATAATGAGAAGCCGGTAATTGCAACAGGGGATTTTAACGTAGCACATAAAGAAATAGACTTGGCTCATCCTAATAATAACCATCGTTCAGCTGGCTTTACTGATGAGGAGCGCCAAGGCTTCACTAATCTATTAGCAAAAGGATTTACAGATACATTTCGCTATATTCACGGTGATTTGACAGGCAATTATACTTGGTGGGCTCAGCGTGTTAAAACAAGTAAGATTAATAACTCCGGGTGGAGAATTGATTACTGGATAGTGAGTGATCGGATTGCAGAGAAAGTAATTAAATCTGAAATGCTTGATTCAGGTCCAAGACAGGATCACACCCCAATATTACTTGAAATAGATTTGTAGCTTTTAGACAATGAAGTGCCATGTTCTTTTGTCGATGGTAAATGGAAATGCGATTAAATAATAACACTAATCCCAGCTAAGCCTCATCAGGCTCATGCGGCGACATCTTTTATAATAACATATAATGAGACAGTTCATTTTCAGAGTTTCTTTAGTAACTTGCTAATCTGAGAATGAGCGGTCTCTTTTACTTCAATTAAATATTGTGATTTGTTATGAAAAAGATATATAAATTTGATAAGTAAAATATCATAATATAATGATAAATTGAATTTATGATTATTTTATGTGTTATAAAAATATGCTATATTATTAGTGAGATATAAATGGGTGTATAAGCATCAGGAGGTCAGATAATGTTAGAGATTGGAACAAAAGCACCAGCATTTTCATTGCCGGATCAGAATGGACAGATTCACGTGCTGGAGGAGTACAAGGGTAAGAAGGTTATTTTATATTTCTATCCAAAGGATAATACCCCGGGTTGCACCAAGCAGGCTTGCAATTTTGGAGAGCTGTATCCGCAGTTTCAAGAAAAGGGAGCGGTGCTTCTTGGCGTGAGTAAGGACAGTGTGGCATCTCATAAAAAGTTCGAGGAAAAGTATGGGATTCCATTTACTTTGCTTTCTGATACTGAACTTGATTGTATTCAGGCATATGATGTGTGGCAGGAAAAAAATAATTACGGTAAGGTCAGCATGGGAGTGGTTCGAACCACATATCTGATTGATGAAGAAGGGATGATTGTAAAAGCCTTTGGTAAGGTGAAGGCGGCGGAGAATCCGAAACAGATGCTGGAGGAGTTATAGGATATGAAGATAATTATATCTCCGGCAAAGAAGATGAACACGGATACGGATCACCTTGAAGTTACTGGAGTGCCGGATTTTATTAATGATACTATAATTTTGATGCATGAAATACAATCCTTGTCCTTGTCAGAGGGAAAAGCATTGTGGAAATGCAATGACAAATTGGCAGAATTAAACTATAAGCGTTACAAGGATATGGATTTGATGCATAGATTGATACCGGCAGTAATATCCTATGAGGGTTTGCAGTATCAGTATATGGCGCCGAAAGTGCTTACAACAGAGGCACTTTCGTACATTTCAGATCATTTGCGTATTTTGTCAGGATTCTATGGAATACTAAAGCCTTTTGATGGGGTAACACCATATCGACTAGAAATGCAGGCAAAGCTATCTGTGAATGACTGTAAGGATTTGTATGATTTCTGGGGAGACCGGTTATATCAGAGTCTAGTGGACGATGATAGAATGATCATTAACCTGGCTTCGAAGGAATACTCACAAAGCATAGAGAAATATATCACTCCGAAGGATCGATTTATTACTATTGAGTTTGGTGAGCTAGTGGAAGGGAATGTGAAGCAAAAGGGAACAATAGCGAAGATGGCTCGCGGTGATATGGTGCGGTTCATGGCAGAGAATAACATTTCTGATCCGAATGGCATCAAGGATTTTCATGAGCTCGGATTTGCCTATTCCAAAGAGCTATCTAATGAGGAAAAATACGTATTCGTAATGTGAGGTGATTGGCTGTTGATCTGGATCAATGTGCTTCGATTAAAGGAGACTGGGAGATGTACTGGTAAGCTTAAATACCAAAAGGCAGGGACAAAAAATTGGAAAGGGCAACAGCCGCTTTGATTTTGCGGTTGTTGCCCTTTTTGTGATTAAGAATAACGAATTAGTTTGTTCTTGCTGGGGAAATGTATTATATAATGATGAATTATCGTCTATTTGGAACCATAGAACTTGATCAGTGTATTTCGTATGGAAGGCTTAAATACCGTATTATGGTCATAGTCATCGATAACCTCGTATTCCAGAGTAAGACCGTCATAGGTATGTTTCTTTATGTCCTCAATATTCCTTTCGATCATACCAATGAAAGGTACTTCTTCATCGCCCCCTACGGTTACATAAACAGAACAATCTAAGGCCTGCTTTCGTTCGTAGAACCAATTTTCGAAATTTTTTATACTTGCAAAATTTGTATTTGCCTGGAAGGAGGGACTGCCTATGTAATAGTAAGCAAAGGTATCTTTACCGATGGTATCACTATGAAACAGTGCATATAAGCCCCAATAACCACCGTAGGAATGACCGGTAAGTGTTGTTCTCGCAGTATCTACACGTTAGTTATCACATAGATAGGGCATCAGATTCTCTACTAAAAACTGAAGATATAAATCAGGCTGCTCAAGCAGATCCCGCTCTCTGATGCTAAAATAGTCGTATCCATTCGGATAACCAACACTGGCTAAGATTACATCTTCCACTTCACCGGATATCATCAGCTTACGCAGTTCGGGATGATCACTGAGCCTCCATACGCCATCGGTCATAAGAACCAGAGGATAACTTTTAGTTTCATCGTAACTTGGAGGTAATGAGACATGAATTACAAAGTTATCATTGATTTCTTCATCATACATGACAATCTCATTGATATATTCCGCAGTGCCCGGATCAATTCCAATCACTTCTTTATAGAATTCATGGTCTTGTGACAGCTTGCCAACAGTAATGCTTTCTCGTTCTGCTTTGGTCATTGCCTTTGAAGCAGCAACACAGGAGGCCTCGTTATCACTATATTCCTTTTGGCTAAAATAGCAGATACCCCGAAGAAGTGCTTCACAATCAATTATGTTATGTCCGGCTCCTGCTAAGACTTCGCTGTTAATTGTAAGTCCTTTATAAGCACGCTCGGTCAAAGTACTAATCCACTGATCCGTTTTTTTGGAGGCTAAGGTATATTGGTCATCCTCTGAGCGGAAAAGGCATACTTTCGCTGATAGGGTAGTATTTCCCTCGGTGAAAAAGGTTTCCTCTCTTGTTAATATATCCAATGAATCTGTTCTTTTATTGAGTTCCGGATTAATAATAAGATAATTCGCTACACCGTTACCGGTATGTAATAAATAGGCTGCAAAATATCCTGCAGTTTTATATCCGGCAAAGCAGATATCGTTCCTATCTATTTTATAATTATCACACACCCAGCCGAGCAGATTATTAGTTAAAAAGCTTTGATATGCTTGTGCATCTTCGACAAAGTCCCGGTTAGCTTCAGCTGTTGATTCTCTATCGTTCCCATTGTTTATGATTGCTATGAGCGTCTGTGTTGCATTAGAATTCAGATAATCTCTGAGTGCTATAAGCTGTATCTCATGAAATGTACTTCCTTGGATAAGGAAAAAGGATGCTTCCTTTGATGGATCATAGGACGAACTTTTTATTAAATTAATTTCATAAGCTGCTCCAATTTCTTCATCAAAGAGTGTTATCCTCTCACCCAGCTCAGTGTTTTCCGCAATTACTTTAGATTTCTCAGTATCGGTCATACCAATCTGATAGGATTTGGATTTTTCTTTGGTGATACCACTACATCCGCTCATCACTGATATCAAAGTAAGAGAGCAGATGATTAATAGTCTTTTCAATTGTTTCATTGGTAATCCTCCCATAGTTATAAGACTTCATATAGGATTTATATTACTATGTAATAGCAAAGAAATCTTGTCCATTCCTGTTCAGTTTTGTCCGAACCATAATTGACTATTCGTTTGTACCATTTACTAAGGGAAGCCACAATTCACTTATTACATCCGCTGCATTTCGAAAGCCTTCCCTGCATACCTCCAAGGTTCCAAGTGCATTTATTTGATAGGAGGAAAAGGGTAAGAAGTTCATATAAATCTGATGCCATAGTCTTTGAAGTGCAATGGGACGTATCCCCATACAACGAAAGACAAGCCACTTTCTGGCGGGTATTTCCACTATTTCATATCCCTCGGGAACAGTATCTTTATTATATTCAACACCGATGCTCATACGGAACTCGCTCCCATTCGGTGTACAACCAATCTCATCATGAATTCCAATAATCGAGTCTGCAAAGTAGGTTGAATTATCCTTTGCTTCATAAAGGATATCATACATACCTTCTGCCCCGCATTTCTCTAAGTATTCAGGGATGGTTCTTTCTATCTCTTCGCTGGTTTGTATTTGAAACACCTTGGTTTTAGCCATTACCCTGATGCAGCTATGGTTAATTACCCGGTAATCTAAAGAAGAACCACCTTCCACCTGTAACTGGATACTCAGTTTGTTATACAGCTTTAAGCTGGCTCCGTTTTTTCTTACAGCATTCGGTGTGGCACCATGAAATCTTGTAAATGCCTTGGTGAAGCTTTCTGCAGTTTCATATCCATATTTTAATCCGATATCAAGTATTGAGGTATCAGATAATTGGATATCTTCACCGGCTAATGCAAGCTTACGATTTCTGATATACTCGCTGACAGTGATTCCTGTTACAATACTGAAAATCTTTTGAAATTCATACTCTGACGAGAGTGCCTGTTTTGCTAACATGTTTAATCTCAATACACTCTGCTCATCGGTTAAGTGTAACTCTATATATTCAATTACTTTTTGTAGCCGGCTAATCCAGTCCATTCGTCATTTCCTTTAGTTATTTTCTTACAATTATATATAAAAAGTAATCCAATGTAAAGTTATGGTATTCATCTGTTTTGTAATCATAATTAGAAGAAGGGTTAGTATATCTGACATGTACTGTGGGTAATTCATTTATACCTATTGCGGGATAAGAAGCACCTGTCCTATCATAAGTACATCGCTTGTCAGGTTATTCAGAGACCTTATCGCAGCAACGGTAGTATTAAATCGCTGAGCAAGTAACCAGAGCGTATCGCCTGACCGGACGGTATAAGAAAAACTGGGAGGTGAAGTTTCTGTACCGGGGATCTGCAGGATCTGTCCGATATGGAGTACATCGCTTGTCAGGTTATTCAGAGCCTTTATTGCGGCTACAGTAGTATTAAATCTCTGAGCTAGTAACCAGAGCGTATCACCTGACCGTACGGTATAAGAAAAACTGGGAGGAGTGGGTGTAGTTTCCGTACCGGGAATTAGTAGAATTTGTCCGATCATAAGTACATCACTTGTCAGGTTGTTCAGAGCCTTTATCGCAGCAACGGTGGTATTAAATCGCTGAGCAAGTAACCAAAGTGTGTCACCCGATTGGACAACGTATTCAAACACCCCAGAACCGGGACCGGTTTCAGGGGTATTATCCTTAATGCCCCAATAGGTATCATAAAGCGCATTCCAGGTGGCTGAAGCAACGATACCATTTGCAGTCAGACCCATCATCTGCTGAAACGCAATTACAGCCTGGGCAGTATCATTTTCGAAGATACCGTTCTGCGTCAGTTGTGGAATGGTTGGGTAAAATTCACTGATAAAGCTAAGGATATATTCAAGGGTGATTACATCGACTCCGCTTGACCCTACCTCAAGTATAGAGCTGGGCGGGACAGTTCCGATCCCGAGAGCCGTACCCTCGCTATCCAGACCGGCCAGTTTTGCTACAGAGACATAGATATAAGAAATCTTATTCCACGTTGCATTTCCTACGACGCCGTCGGCAGTCAGATTAAATATACTCTGAAATTTTTTTACTGCTGCCTGCGTACTATTGCCAAACACACCGGGATCATCGGTTATAAGCGGAATAGCGGGATAGTTTCGCCTGATTCTGTTCAAGTAGGTCTGTATGGTCTGCACACCCAAACCCGTACTACCGAGTCGCATAGTACCGGGGAATGATATAATAATACCGGTAATGATATTAGTTTCTGAAATTTCGATATCATCCGGATAGTAATAACGCAGTATTTGAAATGCCGACATGCCCTGATTGGCTAAGGTTACTGTTCCCCATTGGGACAACCCCGCACAGGTCGCGGTCGTTCCATTGCAGAAGGACGTAAAGAACGGCGCAATCTGCCCTTGCCTGCGAACGTATTGATTGAAGATCACATCCACGATTTTGCTAATAGATTCATAAATAGTTCGCCCATATTGAAAATATTGGTCATAAGCGGTACTGTTTGTGATATCAAAATTATATCCTCGGTTTCTGTACCATTCTGTAAACACCCTGTTTAAGGCAAATGTGATAATGGCATAAATATTTGCCTCCAGCGATGACTGCGGCCAGGTGGGATAGATTTCACTGCTGGCAACATTTTTGACATAATCAGTGAAGGACACCTGTACATTCGATGCGGAGGATGCAGGTGGACCAAGGTGTACGGTAATCGGTTGAGGAATGATGACATGTCGTAATACAAACGGTTCGGATAGAGGTCCTATCTGATTCCTTGGTTCTATCATTGCAACAGCCTGCCCTCCAAAATGGAGCTCATACCTGGCTGGAATCGTCTGGCTTCTTAGCATCGGAAGCAATGCCACAGGCTGAATTGCATTCTCACCATCAAAAATTTGTACATCACCAATATGCAAGCTGTTATAGCCTTCTGCTTCCGCCTCTAATTCATAGGTAGAGTATGGAGTGCCCGTATAGCTAGGATCCAACGAAAAACTCCTATCTACAGCATCTAGCGTGATCTGTTTGGTTTCACCGCTTTCATCCGTTGTCAGATCATAAAGCACCGTACCTTCATGGTTCTTGACCTTTACCCGTACACCACTTAAAGGTAATGCGTCTTCAGCGGTACGGACTTGTATTAATAAATTACCTGTACCCATTCTTAACGATCCCTCCTATTAGCCCGCCTGGTTTAAAATGATTGGGGTTAGTTCTGATTTATATGGTTTTCTACAAATTAATTTTATTCTCGATTCGGTAAATAAATGATATATTCTACAGGTAAATCAAAGTAGTAATATTGTTATAGTACGCATGGAACGGCACTAAGTAGTATTTTAAATTATTACAATTCTGAATATGGACTGGAAGATTTATTGAGAATTATAGATTATATGCCATAGAAATAGGCCAAAACATATTAAAAAATGTCAAATTACTCCTCCTTAGAGGTTGCACATTCTTTATATGTTTTGGCCTTTTTTTAACTGTTAGGAATGTAAAAATGTGTTTGTATTATACCATACCGATCATATCAAATTTGCTTTTATTCTTCCTCTTTCGGGCAACTCCAATCAAAGATACGTTCCGGTTCGGGAAACGGCGTTTGAAAAAACTCATTCTGTAGCGGTGATCCATTCTTATAATGCTTGATGATATCTACCAACACCTGAATATCCTCAATTTTGTGGAAGTGATAGCCCTTGCGATAATGCAAATATAAATGATCCTCTGCGTTTAAGAAGCGATACACCTCTTTTGCCGCCATGGCTGTCTGCCAAGAACCAACTGGATTGGCCCATAAATCACTTGCAGCGTCTGTTTCAATTAAAACTCGCGGTGAAATCATAGCTTTGAGAAAATGCTGGTCATAAGGCAGTTCATCTTCACGGTCGGAATAATCAGCCAACTCACGAGAAAACCAATAAGGGAATTGTTGAATTAAATCGTCAAGCTGCTCATTCCGTTTTTCTTCGCCGGCCTCAGTGATCGCACTCAC
>JAEZKL010000092.1 GCA_023415475.1 Bacillota bacterium
AAGGTTTATGATCTCTTATACATTGATATGTAAGTTGGCAAAGTATGTGAATGAGCTGTAGAAATCATTGATGTAAAAATAGTGGGTATACTAAATAGTGTGAACAAGGATTTTTGAGTAAATATCCATGGGCTGAACTGCTTATATAAGCCTTGGCACACGATAAAGTAATGGATAGAATATTTAGTTACTTTGAAGAATTTTAAGCATCACTTTTCAAATAGCGAAATAGCAGTTATAATAGTTCATATAGAGTGGTAATAGATAGGAGGGTTAATATGAAAGGACATATGAATACACAAAACGGCGAAATATTAATTGATAATGATGTGTTGGCGAAGTATGCCGGAGCTTCGGCAGTTGAATGCTTTGGTGTAGTCGGTATGGCCTCCGTAAATATGAAGGATGGTATCGTTAAACTACTAAAGCGTGATAGTTTAAGCCATGGTGTGAATGTTACGATTGAAGATAATAAATTAATAGTTGACTTGCATATTATCGTTTCCTATGGTGTAAGTATTTCTGCAGTAGCTGATAACTTGATCAGCAATGTAAAATATAATGTTGAAGAATTCTCAGGTCTTGAGGTAAAGAAAATCAATATTTTTGTTGAAGGTGTCAGAGTTATTGACTGCCGATTCTGAGAAGAGCAACGTTTAAGGAGGAAGAACCAGTGGTTATAAAGACGATAGATGCGACGACGCTGAAGAAGATGTTTCTTGCAGGAGCCGCAAGTATAGAAGCAAAGAAGGAAATAATCAACGAACTCAATGTATTCCCGGTACCCGATGGTGATACAGGCACCAATATGACACTTACTATTATGTCGGCAGTTAAGGAAGTGAATGCACTTCAGAATCCGACAATTGAGGAATTGTCAAAAGCGATCTCCGGTGGTTCTCTTCGCGGTGCAAGAGGTAATTCTGGGGTTATCTTATCTCAGTTGTTCCGAGGCTTTTGTAAGGAAATCAAAGATTCAAACGAAATAGACGTGACAGTCTTGACCAATGCCCTTCAAAAGGCTGTAGAGACTGCATATCGAGCAGTTATGAAGCCGAAGGAAGGAACTATTTTAACGGTAGCAAGAGGAGCCTCAGAGAAAGCAGCACAATTGGTATCTGAGACAGATGATATGGTTGTGTTTGGCCGTGAAGTGATTGCTCATATGGAGGTAGTTCTTAAGAATACTCCTGAGCTTCTTCCGGTATTAAAGGAGGCTGGAGTAGTAGATTCCGGTGGTCAGGGCTTGCTTGAAATAGTAAAAGGTGCTTATGATGCTTTTCTTGGTAAGGAAATCTCCTTTGCCAATATTTCTGCTAGCGAGGCTGGCGAACGAGTTACCAGAGAGCGTATCTCTACTGATGATATTAAATTCGGCTATTGTACTGAATTTATTATCGTATTGGAAAAAGAATATAACATGCATACTGAGGATGAATTTAAGGCTTACTTAGAGTCTATCGGTGATTCCCTGGTCGTCGTGTCGGATGATGATATCGTTAAGGTTCATGTACATACGAATGATCCGGGGTTAGCTATTCAGAAGGCATTAACGTATGGCTCTTTAACAAGAATGAAGATTGATAACATGCGTGAAGAGCATCATGAAAGACTTAATTTGGATGCATCACAGGCGGCTAAGAAGGATGAAGAGCCGAAGAAGGAAGCAGCAAAGCCCAGAAAGAAAGCCGGATTTATCGCTGTTTCTATGGGAGATGGCTTGGATGAGATATTCACCGGACTTGGTGTTGACTATATCATCAAGGGTGGACAGACAATGAATCCCAGTACTGAGGATATGTTAAATGCGATTAGTGAAGTAAATGCAGATAGTATCTTTATCTTACCCAACAACGGTAATATCATTCTTGCTGCTGAGCAGGCTAAGCAACTGACAGAGGATAAGAACATTTTTGTGATTCCTTCTAAGACAGTACCTCAGGGAATTACAGCGGTGATAAATTTTGTGTTTGATAAATCTCCGGAAGAGAATTTTGCCAGAATGGTAGAGGCGATGAAGAAGGTTAAATCCGGACAGGTAACCTATGCAGTCAGAGACACCAGCATTGATGGTAAGGACATTAAGCAGGGTAATATCATGGGTATCGGTGATAAGACGATATTATCAGTCGGTGATTATGTTGGTGATACCACGATGGAGCTTATCAAATGCCTTGCAGATGGAGACTCCGAATTGATCAGCTTATATTACGGTGAAGAGATTAGTGAAGAGGATGCCAATGCTTTGGCTGATGAAGTGATGGAAGCATATCCGAATCTCGATGTTGAGGTTCATTATGGCGGTCAACCGATTTATTATTATGTATTATCCGTTGAATAGAATAGCATAGGCATACGGAAGAAAAGTGCTTAAAGAAGTGGTTCGGAGAATAAGCGAACCACTTTTTTGAATTACATAGTATAACGAAAGCATCAGCTTTCTGACACCTTGATCTAGGATGAATACATTAGAACTTATATTTTATAAGGAGAAGGATATGGACAAGAATAAGGAAAAGGACAGGTTACCAAAGCCGGGGCAATTATATAATCATTTTAAGAACAAGCCTTATCAGATTATTACGGTGGCAACGCATGCTGATACAAGGGAAGAGCTGGTGGTATATCAAGCTTTATACGGAGATTTTAAGTGTTATATCAGACCGCTTGAAAGCTTCTTAAGCGAGGTTGACCATCTCAAGTACCCTGATGTGAAGCAAAAATACCGTTTTGAGTTACGGACACCGGAGGAAATAGAAGAGGCGAATTCGACTCAGATCATATCCGTTGCTGATAAAGATGAACGGAAGCAGTCTGCAGAGATAGATATCAGCTATGACAAAATTGTGCATGAAGCTTTGATGGAAAGCGCTCAGGTGGGAGATACTCAGGTTGTTCAATCGGAAACGAAGAGCGACAGTGTAAATTCGGTGCTTCTACAGTTCCTTGATGCAGAATCCTATTATAAGAAGCTGGAGGTAATAACATCTAACCGGAAGCATATGAGTGACCGATTAATCAATGACATGGCTGTTTCACTGGATTGTGCCGTGGAGGAAGGTCCTTTGGATCAAAGGATTCAGGGCTTGATCTATTGTCTACAGGCGATGTGCCGCTTTGAGGATAAAAGATTACGATAGTATCATTGCAGGCTTACATAATGAAGATCATAAATGCAACGGGAGTATACCTTGGGCACTGAGAATTCAAAGTGCCTAAGGTATACTCCCGTTAATTCATGACAAATGAATTGATTTATCAATTCATCTTGTTTGCGCATATGCAAATGTGAGCGTTATGATTATAATGCCTGCTAAGCTGATTCGTGTTATTCCAGATTTAACTTTTTCTTAAATATAACATCAGTACCAATGTAATATAATGCGTTTGTTACCAGTGTAAAAGCAATCGTAATCGGTAAGATAATCTGGGGTACGGCAAGGGGCTCTTCAAAAGTGGTATGAAAGACAACACCTAGGATTAAAAACACTATGGTAACGATGATCTGTAATACGGTGCTGATACCGATATATGCTATAATGGAACCAAGTACCTTATGTCCGTTAAATAACTGTCCAACCGCAATGGATACAAATAAAATCAGGATATTATTAATCAATCCGAGGATCATTAATATAATGAATTCAATGATGAGTAAGGTCAGCTTGAAGGTACCGAATTCCTTCTGCATCTCGGTGATTATCATTCGAAATCCGTCCGTTAACAGGTCAAACCGATCCTTTGTAATAAATACGCCAAATAAGGATACAAGGATTAATAAAATACTTACAATATTCCATACAAAGGAAACCAGAAGTTTTGAATTGATTAATTGCTGAGGTTTAACCGGTAAGGTAAACATCAAATAGCCCTCATCCGTAATCAAATTTTTATAAAATCGCAAAATAATGATGACAAAGGACACAACCGCAATTGCAAAAATGGATACAACATAAGCAAAGGTTGCAAATCCTAGAATAACACCCAGTGAACCCTTTAGATCAAAACTTAGTACAATGCGTTCCACTATGGTAAGAACGAACAGGATCAGATAAAGCGGTAAAAGTAGCCTGGCAGTCGCTTTAAATTCATGTTTTATTAATTTACTTAACATTTAAACACCTCCCTGAATAATGTATCTACCGATTTACCTTCCTTTGAGCGGATATCATCAACGGAGGAGTGTAAGGTAATATTGCCATCCTTGATGAATACCACTTCGTCGAGTACCTTTTCGATATCGGCAATCAGGTGTGTGGAGATTAGTACGGTAGCATTTTCATTATAATTCGAAATGATTGTGTTCAGGATATAATCTCTGGCAGCCGGGTCAACACCACCGATGGGCTCATCCAGACAATATAAATCTGCGTTACGACTCATCACTAAGATCAGCTGAACCTTTTCCTTCGTTCCCTTGGATAAGGTCTTCAGCCTTCTCTTGGGATCCAAATGTAGTCGGTCAAGCATCTCATAAGCTCTCTTAGAATCGAAGTCCGGATAAAAATCCTGGAAGAATTCGATGGTAACGGATACCTTCATCCATTCAGGAAGATAGGTCTTCTCAGGTAAGTAAGAAACAATCTTTTTCGTCTCGGTTCCCGGTAATTTACCGTCCACCAGAATATTACCGGAGGTGGGAACCAATAATCCGTTCATTAATTTAATCATAGTAGTTTTACCGCTGCCGTTCGGGCCAAGAAGTCCGATGATACGGCCTCGCTCCAAGGTTAAGTTCACATTGGAAAGAGCAGTGAGAGCAGTAAATTTTTTGGTTAGTGATTTACACTCTAATATTGCACTCATTCTATTATACCTCCATGATGCTACTATAAAGCATCCAGTTATTTGATTGAAGCTCCCCTAATTACTTTTGCTTCGGATGGCTTGATTGCCATCTATCTGTTGTGTTTGACTTTGATATTTCTTCCCTGATTTACGAGTGACTGTCCTTAACAATATCGGTGACTAAGGCCAGGGTTTCCTCCGGACTAAAGCCTAACTGCTTCATCCGTTCAATGAATTCGATAATCTGCTCCTTTGCTGACTGACCTCTGAGCTCAATGATCATAGCTTCATCTGAGGTGATGAATCTGCCGCTGGTTCGGTTGGCATATACGAGACCGATACGTTCCAATTCGGATAGTGCCTTCTGCATCGTATTGGGATTAACCGTTGCTTCTGCAGCCAGATCTCTTACGGAGGGCAGCTTATCACCTGGTTTAAATACGCCGGATATAATACCCGCCTGTATCTGTTCCATTAGCTGGATATATACAGGGCGTTCTGAATCAAGCTCCCATTTCATTTGAACAACTCCTTTCGTTTTTGGTTGCCGCTTGGGGTGGTATTATTGTTCCAGAGGATAGCGGCAGTATCTAATGACTGGAAATAATTCAGTAATACATATGTTGTTGTAATAGCTCGAATTAATATGCTTTTGTACCACTGTATTAAGTGATTAATACAATGATACAATGGTACAAATGAATTGTCAATACCTGTTATTCAAAATATTTCATATTTTTTTCCTTTTCCATTCCAATAATATAGTTTATAATAAAAACAATGATTTTAGCGGTGTATGTTAGGAGGTGGAAGTATGGAAGCAAATGATAGAATCAATGTTATCAAAGGCATTGGAGAGAAGACGGAAAAGCTATTTGTGAAGCTTGGGATTTTGACTGTACAGGAGCTCCTGGAGCATTACCCCAGAGGCTATGAGGAATTTGAACGGCCGGTAATGATTACTTCCATCGCTGAGGGTGCCACGATGGCGATTGAAGCATCGATTACCATGACTCCCAAGGTAAAAAGAGTAAGGAACCTTCAGATTGTTACAGCTCAGGTGAAGGATGCTTCCGGCTCCATGCATCTGACCTGGTTTAATATGCCTTTTCTTCAGAAGACACTTCGAAGTGGTTACCACTATATATTCCGAGGAAAGGTAATCCGTAAGAACGGTGTACTTGTCATGGAACAGCCGGGTATCTATCAAAGGGAAAATTACCTGAAGCTTCTTAAGATTATGCAGCCAATCTATCCCCTGACTCAGGGGATAACTAATACAATGATTTCGAAAGCCATCAGACAGGTGCTCTCTGAGTTGGATTTCGCAAAGGATTATATTCCCAAGTCAATCGCGAAGGAGTATCAGCTTACGGATCGGACTAAGGCTATCAAAGAGGTTCATTTTCCAAAGGACAGGGATAGTATGATGAAGGCAAGACAGAGACTGGTCTTCGATGAATTCTTTCTCTATTCCCTTGCCCTTCGTAAATTAAAGGAAACCAAGACATTACTACCTTCCGGGTATCGGATGAAGGAGAGTCCGGCGTGCGAGGAATTAATGGAAACTCTTCCCTATGCGTTGACAGGAGCCCAGCTCCGTGTATGGAAGGAAATAAAGCAGGATTTACAGGGAACGTATGTTATGAACCGGTTAATCCAGGGCGATGTAGGCTCCGGCAAGACGGTGTTGGCAATTCTTGCTCTCTTGATGGCGGTTAAGAATGGTTGCCAGGCCTGTTTTATGGTTCCGACAGAGGTACTGGCAAAGCAGCATTATAAGTCTCTGGAGGGAATAGCAGAGCAATTTGGATTCTCTATCTGCCTGCTGGTGGGTTCTATGACAGCGAAGGAGAAAAGAGAGGCATATGAACGGATTAAGGCTCACAAAACGGATATAATAATAGGTACTCATGCATTGATACAGGAAAAGGTTGAGTATGACCAGCTTGGACTGGTTATTACCGATGAACAGCACCGGTTTGGTGTAAAGCAGAGAGAAGCTCTGATGAGTAAGGGAGGCAATCCTCATGTACTTGTTATGAGTGCAACACCGATTCCCAGAACCTTAGCCATTATTCTATACGGTGATCTGGATATCTCTATTGTAGACGAGCTGCCGGCGCAGCGCCTACCGATTAAGAATTGTGTGGTGGATACGAATTACCGTCCGAAGGCTTACCATTTTATAGAGAAGCAGGTAGCGGAGGGAAGGCAGGCATATGTAATCTGCCCTATGGTAGAGGAGAGCGAAGAGGTGGAGGCTGAGAATGTCATCGAATACACAGAGCGGCTTCAGGAAGCTTTACCCTCCGGAGTTATCGTGGAATTCCTCCATGGTAAGATGAAACCGAAGGATAAGAACGGAGTTATGGAACGCTTTGCCAATGGTGAGATCCATGTACTGGTATCCACAACCGTAGTGGAGGTAGGGGTCAACGTACCGAATGCAACAGTGATGATGGTTGAGAATGCAGAGCGGTTTGGGCTTGCACAGCTCCATCAGCTTCGTGGGCGTGTTGGACGTGGTAAGCATCAATCCTATTGCATCTTTATCTGTGGCAGCAGTAGTAAGGAGGCTTGGGAGCGTTTGGAGATACTGAACAAATCCAATGATGGCTTCTTTATCGCCGGAGAGGATTTAAAACTGCGCGGCCCGGGTGATATCTTTGGTATCCGCCAAAGTGGAGATATGGACTTTAAGCTCGGAGACATCTACAATGATGCGAGCATTTTAAAGGCTGCGGCAGAAGCGGTTAAGAGTCTTAGTGATCTCGAAGTAAAGGCTATCTTTAATAACAACCCTTATCTGGAGGAGCATATATTACAGCGTAACCAGAATACCTTATAGCTTTAAATATTCTTAAGAAATAAATGGCAATTAGTGCTTTCTTAATAATAAATTTTCACTTATACTAATAGAAGAATTTCATTATTAACATAGCTTTTATTAATATAGCTTTCTATAATTCGCACATAAAGAGGTAAGATATGGAGAAGATGGAAAAGGTCATTAGTCAGAATAGAACGGTTCAGTCAAAGCTGTCTGTTGTAATTCCTGTTTATCAGGAGGGAAGTCATATTCGAGGTTCCATTGCTGTCATAGAGAAGGTTTTGATGGACAATCAGATACCCTATGAATTTGTGCTCATCGATGATGGTTCAAAGGATAATACCTGGTGGGAGCTGAAGAATATGGCGGAAACCAATGAGCATATCAACGCACTACGTCTGAGCCGGAACTTTGGCAAGGAATCTGCCCTTTGTGCCGGTCTTGAGTTTGCGGAAGGAGCGATGATCCTTGTGATGGATAGTGATCTTCAGCATCCCCCTACACTGATTCCCGAGATGGTCAGAGCCTGGAGGGAAGAAGGCTATGATGTTGTGGAAGGTATAAAAAGCTCCAGAGGAAAAGAAAATTGTTTTTATAAAATTTGTGCGAAGTTTTTCTACTATATCATATATAAGACGGCGGACATTAATCTGGGGAAAGCTTCAGATTTTAAATTAATGGACCGCAAGGTAGTGGAGGCATGGAAAGAGATGCCGGAGAGAGCAACCTTCTTTCGGGGAATGTCTGCCTGGCTTGGTTTCGATCGGAAGCAGATTAGCTTTGATGTGGCTGACAGGGTCAATGGCAAGACAAAGTGGTCCATCATACGATTAATGCGACTAGCAATTAATGCGATCACCTCTTATACCTCGGTGCCGCTGCATTGTATTACGGTACTCGGAATATTGATGTTTATCGGGGCTGTTATTTTGGGAATACAGACACTTTATATGTATTTTTCGCATAAGGCACTGAGTGGATTTACTACCGTAATTTTGTTGCAGCTGATTATCGGAAGCTCCATCATGATCAGCTTAGGTATGATTGGGATCTATCTGACTAAAATATATAAGGAAGTTAAATTCAGACCGAGATATTTGGTATCAAACTGTATCAGAGGCGGTGAGAAGAAATGATAGGTCTGCTCTTTATCTTTATTTCCTTCGGGTTAGGCTGGGCAATCTGTACCCTTGCATTTCCGAAGCTAAGTCAAATTGTAGAGACGGATTGCCTTAAGCGGAGAATATCCGTTAGTCCTTATATTCTCCTGTTACCGGCCTGGTATCTGACAGGAACTTTAGCCCTGACTTGGACAACCTATCTTATTGCTTATCTGAGCAGAGGTGCTGCAGAGCCGTTATTTTATGCCAATCTGATTGCAATGCCACTGGCACTGATCATTATAGTATGTGTATTTCTATATCGAAAGAGGCATAACTTGGCAGGCAGCGTTCCCTTCCTGTGTCCGGATGAAAAAGCAGTCACCCTTGAATTGTTTTTGCTGTTTGCTATTGTAGTACTGGCTAATGTCTTGATGTGGTTAACCTTCTTTGTAAGTGGTGAGAATTTATATGTCGGAGTATCCGTGTTCAGTGATTTCTCTCCCCATGTGGGGATGATACGATCCTTCTCCTATGGTAATAATTTTCCGACAACTTATCCTCATTACGCAGGCGAGGATATCAAATACCATTTTATGTTCCAGTTTCTTGCGGGTAACCTGGAATACTTAGGTCTTAGAATTGATTATGCTTTTAACCTGCCAAGTATTCTAAGCTTTATCAGTGCATTTCTACTACTTTATCTGTTAGCAGTTAAAATCACCGGGAAGCTCGGAGCCGGTATCCTGGCATGTCTGTTCTTTGCCTTTCGAAGCTCTAAAACCTTATTTACCTACCTGACAGAGCTTCCGGAAGGGACAAGCATCTGGAAGGCTTTAACAGAGAATACTAATTTTATCAGTAGTACACCCAATGAAGACTGGGGCTTATGGAATCTAAATGTATATTGTAACCAGCGACATTTGGCCTTTGGCCTGACTGCTATATTCTTTATTCTGCTTCTGTTCCTTCCACATATATATGATATGTTTGAGGACATCAAGAAGTTGCGTATGGAGACGCGGGAGCATAAGAAAAAGCATGGCAATATGAGCCTTCCTCAGAAACTGGCCGGTGGACTTCGGGTAATATTTTTTACGAAGCAAGGCTGGGAGATTAGAGACTTAAGAACAGCGATTGCTGCAGGGATAGTGCTGGGAAGTCTTTCTTTCTTCCATGGAGCTGCGGTCATAGGCGTATTAACTATATTATTCATCATGGCAGTTATATCAAGAAGACGTCTCGAATACGTTATCATGGCAGTGCTTGCGGTATCCTTATCTGTTTTACAGACAAAATTTTTTATACATGGTTCGGTAGTAACGACACAATTCTTTTTTGGCTTTATTGCAGAGAATAAGACTTTGTTTGGTGTGTTATCCTACTTAGAGCAATTACTGGGAATTCTACCTTTGGTATTAGTTGTGGCACTTTGCCTGGAAAAGGGAGCAAACCGATACCTGCTATTAGCCTTTTCGGTGCCTCTTGTATTTGCGTTCACCATCTCTTTAACCATAGATGTTACCGTGAATCATAAATACATCATGATGAGCTGTATATTACTTGGAATTTTTGCGGCTGCAGTTGTTATGAAGCTCTTCGAGCGAAGGGAATGGATATCAGGTATTATAGGTTTCCTGCTGATATTTTTATTAACCGCGACCGGGATTTATGATTTTATGACGGTTCTGCAAAAGAATACACCGGACTCAGCTATCGTACTTGAGCTGGATCATGAATTGACCGCTTGGATTGATGAAAACAGCAGATCACAGGATATCTTCCTGACCTCGAATTATTCGATTAATCAGGTTGTGCTCGGTGGTGCGATGCTATATGAGGGCTGGCCATATTATCCCTGGTCCGCGGGCTATGATACCGATTATCGCACTGCTCAGGTGAAGCTGATGTATGAAACGAAGACACCGGAGGAGCTTAGAGAGAGGGTGAAGGAGAACAACATACGGTATATTATTGTTGATAATGACAATCGTAGCAGTGAAGATTATGTTGTCAACGAAGCAAATATAAGCAGTACCTTTGAATGCGTCTATACGATAGGCGAGGATGAATGGAAGACCTCTATCTATGATACTCAAAAGCCGCTTCAATAAAATTGGAACATGATAAATATATTATGGTAGCAGAGGAGAATTGACATGAATTACAAGTATGTAATCGTTGGTGCCGGATTAGCAGGCTTAACTATGGCGGAGCGCATCGCAAATGAATTGGATGAGAAGGTTCTTGTGATTGAGAAACGGAATCACATCGGCGGAAATGTATATGACTCTTATAATGAAGAGGGTATTCTCATACACAACTATGGTCCTCATATCTTTCACACCAATGACAAGGAGGTGTATGATTACCTTTCCCGCTTCACAAAATGGAATGACTTCTGGCATAGGGTTCTCACCTATGTGGATGGTAATCTGGTGCCGATGCCGATTACTGTAGAGACGATCAATAAGCTTTATAATTTGAATCTGGATTGTTCCCAGGTAGAGGATTTTCTGAAGAAGCAGGCGGTGGATATTAAGGAGATCAGGACCAGTAAGGATGTAGCTTTAAGTAAGGTCGGACAGGATATCTATGAAAAGATATTTGAGAGCTATACGAAGAAGCAGTGGGGCATTGATCCGAGTGAGCTGGACACCTCCGTTATCTCGCGAATTCCGATTCGCTTAAATCGTGATACCAGATATTTTGCAGACCGTTATCAGGGAATGCCTTCCGGGGGCTATACCAAGCTATGTGAGAAGCTGATCGCAAATAAGAACATTAAGCTTTTACTGAACACGGATTACAGAGAGGTTATGAAGGATATCACTTATGATACTCTGATTTATACCGGTGCTACGGATGAATTCTATCATTATAAGCATGGCAGATTATCCTACCGTAGTGTGAACTTTGTCTTTGAGACCTATGATCAGGACAAGTTCCAGGAGGCTCCTGTAGTTAATTATCCGAATGATTATGATTATACAAGAATAACAGAATATAAGCAGTTAACCTGGCAGCAGCATAGGAAGACTACGATCAGCAAGGAATTTCCCACTGCTGAGGGAGAGCCCTATTATCCTTTCCCGACCAAGGATTGCAAGGCACAATATGCACTCTACGAGGAGGAGATGAAGAAGGAAGATAAGGTTATCTTCTTAGGAAGACTGGCGGAGTATCGCTATTATAATATGGATGGCGTGGTGAGAAGAGCTTTGGATATCTTCGAGAGCAGAATTAAAAATACGAAATAGTATTGTATAGGCAAGTTAAACCATAACTATAAGAGAATAGATCCGAGAAATAAAATGGTATAGGGAAAAAATCCGTATATTTATTTGGATTTGTGGATAAACAGGATTGATGGAGGAACTAAAGTGGATAAATTATATATTGTAATTCCTGCTTATAACGAGGAGGCAAATATTAATCAGGTAATCAAGGATTGGTATCCGATCGTAGAGAAAATCGGCAATGGCAGCAAGCTGGTGATTATTGATGATGGCAGTAAGGACAAAACCTATTCCATCATGCAGCAGTATGCTAATGACCTTCCGGCTTTTGAACCGATTACCAAACCAAACGGAGGTCACGGTGCAACGGTACTCTATGGCTACCATTATGCGATTAACGCGGGAGCGGATTATGTCTTTCAGACAGATTCGGACGGGCAGACCTTACCGGAGGAATTCTGGCCTTTCTGGGAGCAGAGAAGCGCTTATGATATGCTGATTGGACATAGAAGAGGGAGACAGGATGGTTTCTCCCGTGTCTTTGTTACGAAAACGCTGAAATTCGTGCTTTGGCTTTGCTTTCATGTTAGAATTACCGATGCCAATACCCCATTTCGATTGATGAAAGCGTCGACCTTGAAGGAACAGCTGAAGCAGGTACCCGAGAATTTTAATTTGTCCAATGTTATGATATCTGTGATATACGTACGTAAGAAGCTTCCGGTGAAATACATGCCGGTGACCTTCCGCCCCAGACAGGGTGGTGTAAATTCCATCAATATGAAGAAGATTATCCGGATTGGGAAACAGGCTTTTGTTGACTTTAGAAGAATAAACAAGAATTTGTATCTATTCAGAACAGCAGGAATATTTAGAAATAGGACTTGAATGCTTGCATTCAAAGGACTATTTCTAAATATTACTGTTGGGATGACCCAGAACAGCAGGAATATTTGAAAATAGGACTTGAATGCTTGCATTCAAAGGACTATTTTTAAATATTACAGTAATTTATATTAAACGTAGAGGGAAGTAAGAAAATGAAGAAGATAGCTTATTCGATGATAGCAATTATACTTTTACTCATAGGAAGGTGGATGCTGCAGGGAGACTATATTCCGTTTCTACAGTGGTGGGCTGCAGTTGCAGGGATCGGAATTATATTTCTTCCGTTAACTACCATATTATTTGCCAACTTTCATGATAAGGGTTATTTATTTTCAAAGGTTATCGGAATTGCGGTTACCGGTTACCTGATGTGGCTTTTTTCTTCCCTTCACCTGATGAAGTTTACCACAACCTCCAGTATTCTTTGCGTTGTAATCAGCTTAGTCCTGAATGGTATCTTGCTCCTATGGCAACATAAGAAGAGAACTTCGCCGGTGGATTATGCAGCAATCTTCGGAAGGGGAGGTGTGTTTGATACAGTAATCGTCGAAGAGCTGATGTTCTTTGCCGTATTTCTACTGTTTACTTATATCCGTTGCTTCAAACCGGAAGCTTACGGGACAGAGAAATTTATGGATTACGGCTTTATGACCAGCATGCTGCGCAGTGATTACATGCCGCCACAGGATTTTTGGTTCTCCGGTACGAATTTGAATTATTATTATGTTGGGCAATATATGGCAGTCTATCTTACCAGAATTTCCTTTGTACAGGTATCCGATGCTTATAATCTTATGCTGATGATGGTAGGAGCCTTTACTGTGGTTCTACCATATTCCATCATATATAATGTAACGCGTCGTTTTCTTGTGGATCAGGAGAAGAAGAGAAGGTACCTTCCTGCTCTGAGCGGTTTATTAGCCGGAGCCGGGGTCTGTATTGCGGGAAATATGCATTATCCAACCTTCAAGTGGGTGGAGCCTGCCGTACGGAAATTCTTCGGGATAGAGGCAAGCGATAAAAAGTATTGGTTCCCGGATGCAACCAGATTCATCGGATATCATCCCGAGACCTCAGACAAGACAATTCATGAATTCCCGGCTTACTCCTTTGTGCTTGGAGATTTACATGCGCATGTGATTAACATCTTTTTTGTACTGACTGTCCTTGGATTACTGTTTGCATGGCTGTCAGGAAGAGACAGCATTAAGGAGCAGAAACCCTCAGTACTTAAGGAGGTATTTCATCCGGCAATCATTGTGATTACTTTTTTTATCGGACTTTTTCATACAACTAATTTCTGGGACTTTCCGATTTATGTTGTTGTTGCAGGTGGAGTTATTCTATTTTCCAACCTTGTTGTATATAATTTTAGAGGTAAAGCATTTTGGTTGACAGGCTTACAGGGTATCTTTGTATTAGCGGCATCTACTCTGGTGTGTCTGCCCTTTACCTTGAACTTTGACCAGATTTCAACCAACATCTGTCTGACGGTCGCACGTACCCCGATCAATCAAATGATCATTTTGTGGGGCTTACCTGTCTTTGTTGTAGCTTGCTTTATCGGTTCCCTGATTTCTAATCATAAAAGGAACGGGAATTGTATGGGTGTAGATAAAGAAATAAAGCTTGAGAATAATGACACCAAGGCTGAGCGAAAAAAAAGACAACCTGTTCTCTTTCATTTTCTGGCTGACTTGAAGCCATCCGATTTATATGTTGTTGTTCTTGGATTATGTGCAATCGGTCTCATTCTGATACCGGAGGTTATCTATGTACAGGATATCTATTCCGGTGATTATAAGCGTGCCAATACGATGTTTAAGCTTACCTATCAAGCATTTATTATGTTTGGCCTATGCTTTGGTTATATTCTGACCAGACTATTATGTTTTGGCCGCACTTTGCGTCAGAGATGGCTGGCAGGAATCGGAATGGCTTTGTTTTTGGTGTCACTGACCTATTGTCAGAACGCAGTAAATGCATGGTATGGCAATATTTTTGACCGTTCCGGTTATGAAGGCTTGGATGCCACGGCATTTATGGAAAGCACCATGCCGGATGATGCTATGGCAATACAGTGGCTGAATGAGAATGTAACAGGAACACCTGTATTACTGGAGGCGAATGGGGACAGCTATACTGATTATCAAAGAGTATCGGTGATGACGGGACTTGTAACACCTCTTGGCTGGCGTTCCCACGAGTGGCTATGGAAGGGTGACCCCTCACTACTGGATGCCCGTGCTACAGATATCGAGACCATCTATACCTCCTTCGATGAGGAGGAAGTGTTGGATCTGATCGATAAATATAATATTTCGTATATCTACGTTGGTAAACTGGAACAGGAGAAATACGAGACGATAAATCATGAACTACTAAGGATGCTTGGAACTGTGGTCTTTTCCAGCCCCATTACACAGGATAAGTCTTATGAAACTTATATTGTCCAAATAAACTACTAAATGAGCTTTTCGTGACTCCGTGAAAAGTTAATATTCATAAGATAGAAGTAGTTGAATGATAAGGAGTGTCATTATGAACAAAAAATTATTTAAAACCTTCCGTCTGCGCTGTTTTGCTATATTGCTAATTATTGCCGCAGCCTTGGTACTGACAGGAGCACAGAGAATTTTGGCTGCTGAACAAATAAAATCACCTTATCTGATTAAGGTAAACCGTTACCATAATACAATTACGATTTATGAGCAGGATGATACGGGTGAGTATACTGTTCCAATCAAGGCGATTACCTGTTCGGTAGGTTCATACTCACGGACGATAAAAGGTACCTTTGCTCTAAAGGAAAAGTATCGATGGAAAGCTTTGATGGGCGATGTCTGGGGACAGTATTCAACACGGATTGTAGGCGGTATTCTATTTCACTCGGTTTATTATTATGAGAATAATAATCCTGCTTCACTGGCAACTGCGGAATACAATAAGCTTGGTAAAGCGGCTTCTCATGGCTGTATCCGTTTGACGGTTGCGGATGCAAAATGGATCTATGATAATTGCCCCTCCGGTACTTTGGTAGAGATTTTTGATGATAAAAGCTCTCCGGGTCCCTTGGGAAAACCGAAAACGATAAAAATTGATAAAAACGTACGTTGGGACCCAACCGATCCGGATGAACGGAATCCTTATCTGTCCCCTCTCCCGAAGCTGGTAGGTGTAGAAGGTAAGAACCTTGAATGGGGAAAAACCATTGATCCGATGGAAGGAGTAACCGCATTTTCCTCGGCCGGTCAGGATATCACCAAGGATGTTTTAGTGGAGGGTGAGATCAATCCTTATGTTGCAGGGGAGTATAAACTCACTTATTCCGTTGAGGATGAGTTTGGGCGTATAAAGATAAAAACGGCACGATTTATCGTGGGTAAATGTAAGGATTCACCCATCATTATAGGGGTAAGTGATAGAATAGTGGCGAAAGCAAGTCAAATTGATGAGGAATATGCAGCGTCCGATATCAAGGTGTATTGCGGTAAGGAGAGACTGGATCCAAAGCTGCTTCAGGTGGACATAGAGAAAAAGAGCGACGTGGAATATTACATAACCTATGTGGTTGATCTGGGCCAGGATAATGTAGAAACAGAGCATGCAACCTTTTATGTTGATAATATTGCCCCATCGATGACTGGGATAGCTGATAAAGTCATTACACCGGAGGTGACACTTACTCAGGAAGAGGCTCTTGCCGATGTTACTGTCCTGGATAACTATTCAAGTCTTACGGTCGATGATATCCAGGTAACATTGGAACAGACTGAGGAAGGTTATTATCTGGTCACATATACGGTTGCTGATGAAGTCGGTAACATATGCAGTATCCAAGCTAAATATTATTTCCAGTAGGATAGTGTGAAAATAGGATTTTAAAGAGCAAAAACTAATTCATAGGGCAGGCATGTTATGCTAGTGAAATACTATGTTTGAAGCATGAATTAAGAAGAGAATCTGTTAAACGATATGAAAGAGCTCCACTTTTTTGGAGCTTTTTGGTTTTCAAACCCGGTTTGCTGTGATATAATGATAGCACGTATAAGAAAGGAGAAAGTAATATGAACAAGTATACAGAAATAACCCCGAAATTAATGGAACTTGCTGACCTGTGTAAGAACAACACAGTAATTAACCCCGAATTGTACGCGAAATATGATGTGAAACGTGGTTTACGTGATATCAGTGGTAAAGGTGTATTAACAGGCTTGACAGAAATCTGTGAGATTCTATCGTATACAATTGTAGATAATGACTATATTCCCTGTGAAGGTAAGCTTTATTATCGCGGCGTGGACGTAGAAGAAATCATCCAAGGATTTATGAATGAGAACAGGTTTGGCTTCGAGGAAGTGACTTACTTATTGCTGTTTGGCAATCTTCCAACCAATGAAAAGCTTCTTGAATTTACGCACTTATTAGAGGACTATAGGGAATTACCACCCAGCTTTGTCCGTGATATCATTATGAAGGCGCCAAGTAAGGATATGATGAATACTTTGGCGAGAAGTGTATTAACCTTGTTTTCCTATGATGAAAAGGCAGATGACATATCGATAGAAAATGTGCTCAGGCAGAGCCTTCAGTTGATTGCTGTTTTTCCTTTGTTGTCCGTATACGGATATCAGGCCTACAACCATTATCATTTTGGGAAAAGTCTTGTTATCCATCCGCCAAAGGAAGGACTTTCCACTGCTGAAAACATATTATATATGCTTCGGCCGAATATGAAATATACCGAACTCGAAGCAAAAATATTGGATATTGCTCTGGTACTTCATGCAGAGCATGGTGGCGGTAATAACTCTACCTTTACAACTCATGTGGTCACTTCCTCAGGAACGGATACCTACTCGTCAGTAGCAGCTTCTCTCGGTTCCTTAAAGGGACCGAAGCATGGTGGTGCGAACATAAAAGTAATGAAGATGTTTGATGATATGAAGGAGAATATCAAGGATTGGACAGATGAAGAGGAGATTAGTGAATATCTTCGTAATCTCTTGAACAAGAACGCCTTTGATAAATCCGGTTTGATTTACGGTATGGGACATGCTGTTTACTCAATCTCCGATCCCAGAGCAAATGTATTGAAAAAATATGTCAGAAGTCTTTCGGAAGAAAAGGGATTAATGAAGGAATTCGGTTTATATGAAATGGTAGAACGTCTGGCTCCGGAGATTATAGCCAGTGAACGAAAGATGTATAAGGGTGTAAGTGCTAATGTCGACTTTTATAGCGGCTTCGTGTATCACATGCTGGATCTGCCAAAGGAATTATATACTCCGATTTTTGCAATTGCAAGAATAGCAGGCTGGAGTGCCCATCGACTGGAAGAGCTTAATAATGCAGGAAAGATTATTCGTCCGGCTTATAAGAGTGTATCAAAGCATAAGGACTATGTTCCATTGAATGGCAGAGAGGATTAATTGATTATATTAAATCATGTTTTAATTTATACAATAATAAACAAAGCTTTATGCAACCTATATAAGAATAAAGAAAAAGCTTCTGCCTTGCAGAGGCTTTTTCTTTAAGTAGTTACTTTGCACCTGCTGTCGGTCAAGGCTTACTAGGCAAGTTTAGAAAGTGTCAGCATACTGACACTTTGTTCTTATAGGATGACAAAACTATTCGAGATATTTTTGTAAAGCAAATAATTTTATGGATGAATTTCCTGATATTACATCGAAAATTGTTATAATAACACGAGTATGATTTTTCGTTTTGCATATACTATTATCGTAACATCTTAATGAAACAAATATCCTATTTATATTTCATTAAGCAGTAAACAACAACACAAATTATTTTGACTATAACACGAAACGGTGTTGATTCAAAATATGAAATGGAGGAGTTTATATGGCAAGTAGAAACAGAGCAGAAATACCTGAAGCACAGGAAGCGTTAGATCGATTTAAATATGAGGTTGCGAACGAACTTGGTGTTCCTTTGAAAAAGGGTTATAACGGTGACTTGACTTCCAAACAGAACGGTTCTGTTGGCGGTTAAATGGTTAAGAAGATGATACAGGATGCTGAGAAGAGAATGTCGGGCCAGCAATAGATGCCTAATTTATAATGAATAATAGTTGCGGTTGTCAAATAATTTGACAACCGCTTTTTATGACCGCTGGTTTCTCCGGTACTTAGTAAATAAATATCGGTCACAAATTAAATTTGGTCTCAAAAATGTATTGAAATCTTCTATCGGATACGATACACTAGCTATATATAAGTTGACAAATAGTTATAATATAATAAAATAGTAATGATAGCCAATGTTCGGTCAGACTGGCATATTTCGTATATGATACCGAGTGGTTATATAATAATTCATTATATCTATAGGGATATATGAGTATATATTCGGTACAAATGGTCAAAAGTGGGGATAAGGTATGAGAGTAATAGCAGGTAAAGCAAGAAGATTACAGCTTAGAACACCAGAAGGCTTTGACACGAGACCAACGACGGATAAGACGAAAGAGACCTTGTTTAATATATTGAATCCTTATCTGGCGGATTCGGATTTTTTGGATTTGTTTTCAGGAAGTGGAGCAATCGGTATTGAGGCGCTCTCAAGGGGTGCAAAATATGCCGCTTTTGCCGAGGATAATAAGGCTGCTCTGGAATGTATCAAAGCCAACCTTAAATTTACAAAGCTTGAAGAGTACGCCGAAATAATTCCTCATACTGCATTAGAGGCTATTCGCGCATTAGAGATTAGGGGAAAGGTTTTCGATGTGATCTTCATGGATCCTCCTTATAACAATTTCTTAGAGAAGGAAGTTTTACTGTCTCTTCAGAATTCCAACATTATATATTGCGATACCATAATCGTTGTAGAGGCATCCTTAAAGACAAATTTTGATTATTTGGACGGCAGTAGATTCCGGATATTCAAAAGAAAAGAATATAAGACAAATCAGCATGTTTTCATAGAATTAAAATAGATAAATATTAGTGTGATTGAGCAGGGAGATGATGTTACATGAAAATCGGTATTTATCCCGGCAGCTTTGATCCTATCACCCTCGGACATCTGGACATTATAGTTCGTGCATCCGGTCTGGTAGATAAGTTGGTTATCGGTGTATTAAGGAACAATACGAAAAAGCCTTTGTTCACGGCAGAAGAAAGAGTTGAGTTAATCGAACGAGTAATCAGAGAGCATACGCAGCTGAAGACAATTGAGGTGGTAGCCTTTGAGGGATTATTAATTGAATTTGTCAGACAGCAGAAGGCAAATATTATAGTAAGAGGCTTGCGGGCGATAACGGATTTTGAGTACGAATTGCAGATTGCTCAGACGAACCACAAACTGGATGCCAGAGTTGACACCGTATTCTTTACAACAAGCGTAGAATATTCTTACGTCAGTTCCAGTGCGGTGAGGGAGATAGCCAGTTTCGGAGGAGACATCAGTGGGTTTCTACCTGGGTGTGTTGTACCGGCAGTTTATGATAAATATAAATCGATAAGGAGCGTTTGAAATGGGAGCAAGCAGAATTGAACAGTTAATAGAGGATATTTATGAGTTTGTTGAAAGTTGCAGGATGCAACCATTATCAAGCACCAAGGTGATTGTCCCGAAGGATGAGCTTTATGATTTGTTGGATGAGCTTCGACTTAGAACTCCGGATGAGATCAAGCGTTATCAGAAGATTATAGCTAACCGAGATGCTATTATAGCAGATGCGGAAGAGAAAGCAGAGAACATCCTTCGCCAAACCAGAGAGAAAGCAAAGGAACTGCTGAATGAGCATGAGATTATGCAACAGGCCTATTACCAGGCTAATGAGATGATCATGCAAGCATCGGAAGAAGCAGACCGTATTCGGAGAGAAGCTGCCGAGGAATCGGAACAGATCCGAACCGGAGCCTTGGTTTACTCCAATGATGTTCTTACCGAGGTGGAGAGAGTACTGGCGAATGCTTATGATACCGCAATTTCCCGTTATGATGGCTTTATTGGTACTTTAAAGAATAATCTTGAAATCATCAATAATAATAAACGAGAATTAAGCGACCAGTTATATCCTCAGGAGAGTGGACAAGCTAGTGTTCAGCCGAACGATTATGATGAAGGCGATTTTAATTTTGACGAAAATACCTTTATGCCTGGGGAAGAATAATTATAATTTCATCCACCATACATATATAATAGTGAGTGCGATTGAGATGCCGGCGCTCATCAGTTTAACTATAATATAAGATTTTATTGATAGTCCTTGGTTACCGAGTACACTTTTGGTTTGGGCAATTCCTGAAAACCCTCCGAAAGTAGTTAGAACGGTTACGAGGACTATTTTTATATTCGTATCGAGATCGCTTTTACAGATCTGACTGATTCCGGTTGTGATTTCAAAAAGCCCCATGGTAAGTGCTTTCAAAAAGCCGATATCCGGACCAAGAGTGTGAATGATCTGAGCAAGAATGGAGAAGAGAATAATATAACCTCCTATCTTGGTTACAACCTCAAAACCATTCATAATTGACTGATCCAATAAATCGAAGGTAAAACGAAGGGGAGGCGTCTTAGCCCGCAGATCCATACTATATAGCAGTGTTTCCTCACGAAGCTTTGCTGTGGCGTCTTTCCGGTACAGCAACAAACGCATAAGTACAGATCCGAGAATAGCACTACTGTATATAATGGCGAATAATGCATATTTAATCTGGGGAAGCTTTAATTGGGTAATTGCAATATATCCGATGATGAACATGGGGCTGGCGTTGTTACACAACCCGATCAGGAACTGTCCTTCCTTCCTGGAAATTTTATGTTCACCTAACAGGTCTGCCACGGATTTTGCACCCATTGGTATCCCTGACAGGAAGCCGATGGCGATTGGATAGCAGCCCGCAGGGCTAACCCGGAATACCTTACCCAGAAAAGGGTAAAAGACCTTACTGATCTGCTTTGTGATATTCAACCGAACCATTAGATTGGAGAGGATGACGCAGGGTAGAAGATTTGGCAATACATTATGAAACCATAGCAGAAGTCCGGTGCTTGCTCCTTGGAAGGTGTCATAAGGAAAAATCAGCATGAGAATCAAGAACAGAAGGATAAGACCTTTGATCAGATTGCTTTTATTTAAGCGAAATTTTATCATGTTTCTCCTTGAAGACAAGTGTAACATTTAATATAATCTATTGGTAGGCAATTCAAATTATTCAAAATTTTTCTAATATAAAAAATGGCTGCAATGTAGTCCTAGTGAAGAGGAGATGTTATTATGGCACAGAACAAGACTTTACCAAAAAGAAGCGAGGCAGATGTACAATATACCTGGGCTATCGAGGATTTGTATCCGAACGATGAGATGTGGCAAAAGGAATATGAGAAGCTAAAAGAGATGCTTCCTAAGGCCTCTGAGTTTCAGGGAAGACTGGGAAAGTCTGCAGAGATCCTGTTGGCATTTCTGCAGCTTCATGATGAGATCAGCATGCTGACAGAACGGGTATATGTATATGCGAATCAGAAATATCATGAGGATACCGATAACGCTGTCTATCAGGATCTTTCCAATAAAGCCAATGCCCTTTCTGTTCAGGTGAACAGTGCTCTGGCCTTCGCGACACCGGAGATATTAACCATTCCGGAGGAGACGATTGCTCTGTTTAAGCATGAAGCGAATGATTTGATGTTGTATGATTTCTATTTGAAGGATATTCTTCGGAAGAAACCTCATATCCTGACGGGCGAGATGGAAGGCTTTCTGGCAGATGCCGGTGAGATTGCGGACGCACCTGGTAATATCTTCGCCATGTTTAATAATGCGGATATAAAATTTCCTGAAATAGTGGATGAGAACGGAGAGAAGGTTCGTATTACCCATGGAAGATACGGACAGCTACTGGAAAGTACAGATCGCAGGGTAAGGAGAGAAGCGTTTGAGGGAGTGTACGCAACCTATCAAAGCTATCGTAATACACTGGCAGCAGCCTTCAGCTCTAATGTAAAGCAGGAGGTGTTCTTTGCAAAGGCAAGAAAATATAGCTCCACAATGGAGAGAGCTTTAGATGAAGGCAATATTCCGGTGGAGGTTTATACCAACCTAGTTGCGGCAGTGCACGAGAATATGAAGCTGATGCACCGTTATGTATCCCTTCGAAAGAAGCTCTTAGGGGTTGAAGAGCTTCATATGTATGATTTATATACACCACTGATTGGCGAGGTGAAGATGAGGATACCCTTCGAAGAAGCGAAGAAGTTAGTAGCTAAGGGTCTGGAGCCCTTGGGTGAAGCGTATCAAAGAATTCTGATCGAGGGCTATAACCATCGTTGGATCGATGTCTATGAAAATGAGAATAAGAGAAGCGGTGCTTATTCCTGGGGGGCATACGGTACACATCCTTATGTTCTGCTCAACTACAATGACACCTTGAACAACGTATTTACTCTGGCACACGAGATGGGGCATGCCATCCACAGCTATCATTCGGATCGGGAACAGCCATACATCTACGCCGGCTATAAGATATTCGTTGCTGAAGTGGCGTCTACCTGCAATGAGGCACTTTTAATCGATTATATGCTCAAGCAAACGGAGGATAAGAAGGAGAAGGCATATTTGATCAATCATTTCCTCGAGAAGTTCAAAGGGACCTTGTATCGTCAAACTATGTTTGCAGAGTTTGAGATGATTACCCATAAGATGGTGGAAGAAGGGGAAAGCCTGACAGCCGAAGCACTCTGCAAGATTTATCATGATCTGAATGTGGCATATTACGGCGAGGATATTGTGATCGATCCTGAGATTGATATGGAATGGTCCAGAATACCTCATTTCTACAATGCCTTTTATGTATATCAATATGCGACCGGTTACTCCGCAGCAATTGCATTGTCCAGAAGAATTCTGAACGAAGGTCCGGAAGCGGTAGCTGATTATATCCGATTCTTAAGCGGCGGAAGCTCCGATTATCCGATTGAGCTTCTAAAGGCTGCAGGAGTTGACATGAGCACTAAGGAGCCGGTTAACCAGGCCTTGAAGCTGTTCGAAGAGCTGCTTAATCAGATGGATGAGCTGCTGCAGTAGCCTTATTATGAATAAAGGATTTTTATAAAAACAAAAATCCTTGGGAGGAACACCTTGTTCTTCCGGATTTTGTGGCATATAATCTACCCTAACTTAGGGAGGAGCAGGATGACAGATCAATTTACAAAGGAATTTATAGAAGCATTGGAAGCAGGAGATTTGGAAAGGCTTAGGAAAATACCGAAGTCGGATCTTCATAACCATTTTGCGCTGGGAGGAGACCGGGACTATATCAGGGAGCATACCGGTATCGAAATTCCAAGCTGTACCGGAGTATTACATTCTATGGAGGAGATGCATGCCTGGAATAATCGACACCTGGGAGAGCGGTTTTCTAATCTTAAGATGAGAAGGCTTATGATAGAGGCCGCTTTTCATCAGGCGAAGAAGGATGGCGTTACCATCCTTGAGATCGGTGAGGATGTATGGGGTCTTGGTGAGTTCTTCCACAATGATGTGGATGAATTGGTTGAGGCTTTTACCCAAGCGAAGGAAAGGATAGCTCCGAAGATAGAGTTGCGCTTGCAAATCGGCTTGTCCAGACACTGTGGAATTGATTACCTGATGGGGTGCTTAGAGCATTTCTGGGGAAGAAAGGAATTCTATTCCATCGATTTATATGGTGATGAATTGGCACAGCCCATAGAGAATTTTGTTCCAATCTATAAGAAAGCGAAGGAGCAGGGGCTACGGCTAAAAGCTCACCTGGGAGAGTGGACGAATGCCAAAGAAGTACGAAAAGGCATTGAACTGCTTCACTTGGATGAGGTACAGCATGGAATAACAGCAGCAGCCTCAAGGGAGGTTATGGAGTACCTGGTAAAGAATAAGATACGACTTAATATAACACCAACCAGTAATCGGCTTCTGAACCGAGTATCAAGCCTTACGGAGCACCCAATCAGAACACTTTATCATGCAGGAGTCGATGTCACCATTAATTCCGATGATATTCTTGTTTTTGACAGTGAGGTTTCAAAGGAATACATTAGACTATACAAGGCACAGACCTTAACAGCGCAGGAACTGGATGATATCCGTGTGAATGGATTAAAGCATATATAAACGAAATGAGGACCGTTTGCAGCTAGACAATAATAATTCCTTGCTTATATTCACTTAACAGAGGAGTACCGTATTTCTGGTAAACAGCCTGATTATAGATATCTGCCGCAAAGATATCCTCCGACAACATCTGCATACCAAGTGCATCCAGTTGCTCCTCTGCTTTTGATACCTTTGTAATCATAGGAATTCTACCTTGCTTTTCAATGTGGCGAAGTAATGGTGTGGATTCCTTTCTGATTCCTAAGATTCTGGCATAGGGAGTATAATCTGCCTCCATATATTTTCTCATGGATTCTGTTTTGATATTTAGCAGAATATGAAGGAGTGCACGATTAATCCTGGTCAACGTCATATTCCTGGTCTTGATATTTTGAATCAGGGTAGTGATACTCATATGGAAATCCTTGATGTTCTTAATACGCTCTGCCAAATCAGGTGTGATATCCAGGTAGTTCGCAAGTGATTTGCTATCTTCATCGCGAAGCTTATATTTAAGAATTGCAGCAAAGTCTTCTTCTGTAATCGGATAGGTAATTTGATAATTATCCCTTAGGAACTTAGCCACATCCTCCGGCACGCTTTGTGCGGCTGCGGTAATTACATCCGTTGACAAGTCCTTCTGCTGATTGATGGTATTTCGTATGGCAGTTGCTGAGCTGATCACCGGATCGCAGAGCTCCAGATCATTACTGCGATAAGATCTTGTACCGGATAATTCCTTCTCATGATAATGAGCGGAAATTCTCTGAATGGTAACCGGTTCTATGGAGGAAGAGAGCTTAATCAATGCTTTGTTGTATTCTATCCCAAGAATATTGTTCGGTTCGGTCAGAATATTGGATAAGGTATGTCTATCAGAAGAGTTCAAATCACCCATCGAGTGCTCTAAAGCCTTCAGTCTGGCAGCAGGATAAGTAAGCCCTTCCCTCATAAAATCCTGTAATTGGTTTTCAAAGGTCTCCGGTGCATGGAGTAAGAACTGTGCTGCCAGGGTGAGGAGAGAGATGTCGCCACATTCACTACCGAAGCACAGAGTATTAATAACCCCTAATTTGTCAAGAATAGAGACAGCACCATGAGCAAAATATTCTGCGCTTCCGGTAGCATAGCATACCGGCAGCTCCAGTACCAGATCAATACCATTGTTAAGAGCCATTTTTGTACGGCTGTATTTATCCATCACAGCCGGTGTGCCTCGCTGCACAAAATCACCGCTCATAACTGCAACGCAATAGTCAGCACCGGTAATTCTTCTGGCTTGCTCAATATGATATTTATGCCCGTTGTGAAAGGGATTGTATTCGGTTATTAAGCCGACAACCTTCATATGATACCTCCGTAGATGTAAAACATTATATCTCAATAACCCGGAAGAACAAGGAGTTCGTTCCAATGGACGAACTTCGCGGTTCTTCCCAAGGATTTTTGTTTATAAAAATCCTTTTTTCACACTATGATAGCATTTATTTCAATGAGCGTCAATTATGCCGGGATTTTATGGTAGCTTTTATAGAAGGAAGCAAATGGCATTGTAGAAAATGTATGCTGAAAGATTAGGATTCTATGATTTTTAGACAAAAAGATACTTGTATCCACAGATGAATTGATTTATAATAAAATTTATGGGTTTTACTAATCATATATAAGTAATAATTAAACTACCTGTTATGAAAGGAGAGACATCATGGGTTTTATTGATGTGATCAAGGAAAGAGCAAAACAGAATATCAAGACTATTGTATTGCCTGAGACAGAAGACAGAAGAACGTTAGAGGCAGCAAGCAGAATATTGGCAGAAGGTGTTGCTGAAATTGTTTTAGTTGGTAATGAGGAAGCAATTGCAAAGGTTGGCGAGGGCTTGGATTTATCAAAGGCTACAATTATCGATCCCAACAACACTGACAAGCTTCAAAAATATATTGACCTCTTGGTTGAAGTAAGAAAGAGCAAGGGTATGACCCCGGAACAGGCAAAGGAGCTTTTAACCAAGGATTATCTGTATTTTGGTGTAACGATGGTAAAAGCAGGTGATGCAGACGGTATGGTATCCGGTGCAGTGCATTCCACAGCTGATACATTACGTCCTTCCTTACAGATTCTTAAGACAGCACCGAACACAAAGCTTGTATCAGCATTCTTTATTATTGTAGTTCCCAACTGTGAATTTGGCTCAGATGGAACCTTTATCTTCTCCGACTCCGGACTTGTACAGAATCCAAACGCTGAAGAATTAGCTGCGATTGCAGGCAGCAGTGCAAAGAGCTTCGAAGTATTAGTTGGCAAGGAGCCCATCGTGGCAATGTTGTCCCATTCCACTAAAGGCAGTGCTTCTCATCCTGACGTTGACAAGGTAGTGGAAGCTACAAGAATTGCAAAGGAATTGTATCCTAATTATAAGATTGACGGTGAGTTCCAGTTGGATGCCGCAATCGTTCCCAGTGTTGGTGCTTCCAAGGCACCCGGTAACGATATCGCAGGTAAAGCAAATGTTCTGGTATTCCCTGATCTTGATGCAGGTAATATCGGTTATAAGCTTGCACAGAGACTTGCAAAAGCGGAAGCCTATGGCCCGATTACCCAGGGTATTGCTAAACCGGTAAATGATTTATCCAGAGGCTGTTCCGCGGATGATATCGTCGGTGTTATCGCAATTACTGCGGTTCAGGCAAACGTACAATAATTTCAGAAACAGGTTTTTCATAAAACTTATTTATTATATAAAGAGAGGTATCAGTATAAAATGAAAGTATTAGTTATTAATTGCGGAAGTTCTTCATTAAAGTACCAATTAATTGACTCTGATTCAGAGAAGGCATTGGCTGTCGGTATCTGCGAGAGAATTGGTCAAGAGGTGGGATGCTTGAAGCATACACCCGATGGTGGTGAAAAGGTTGTTATCGAGACTCCCATGCCTAACCATGATGTTGCTGTAAAGTTAGTACTTGATGCGTTAGTGGATGCAAAGCATGGCGTAATCAAATCCCTTGACGAAATTAGTGCAGTAGGACACAGAGTAGTGCATGGCGGCGAGAAGTTTGCAGCTTCTACCATTATCACCGATGAGGTAATTCAGGCAATTGAAGAATGTAATGATTTAGCACCTCTTCATAACCCGGCAAACTTAATCGGAATTCGTGCCTGCCAGAAGCTGATGATGGGTGTTCCGATGGTAGCCGTATTTGATACCGCATTCCATCAGACCATGCCGGCAAAGGCTTATCTGTACGGTTTGCCTCATGAATACTATGACAATTATAAGATTCGTAAATATGGTTTCCACGGAACCAGCCATAGCTTTGTATCCAAACGTGCCGCTGAATTTGCAGGCCTCGATATTAATAATTCAAAAATTATCGTATGCCACCTTGGTAACGGTGCAAGTATCTCTGCCGTATTAAACGGAAAATCCATTGATACCAGTATGGGCTTCACACCTTTGGCAGGTCTTGTTATGGGAACCAGAAGCGGTGATATCGATCCCTCCATCATTGATTTTATTGCTAAAAAAGAGAATAAGAGCATTGATCAGATCATGAACCTCTTGAATAAGGAATCAGGAGTTCAAGGTATGTCTAAGGTATCCAGCGATTTCCGAGATATCAATTCGGCGATGGACAGCGGAAATCAGATGGCTATTACAGCGTTTGAGGTATTCTGCTATCGTGTAGCAAAATACATCGGCGGATATGTTGCTTCCATGAACGGTGTGGATGTGATCGCATTTACCGCCGGCGTTGGAGAGAATGACTGGAAGGTAAGAGAGTGGGTATGTGAATACTTAGGTTACCTTGGTGTTACGATTGATCTTGAGAAGAATAAACTTAGAGGACAAGAGGTTATGTTAACAACTTCTGATTCCAGGACAAAGGTTTGCATCATCCCGACCAACGAGGAGTTGGCAATTGCAAGAGAGACAGTAGCTCTACTGTAATTGAAGGAATAATAAATTTTCGTTGACAAATAATAGCACAGTAGGTATAATACAAGAAGCGCGTTAAGAATGGTTTATATAGTACCATTCTTATCCTAGTGAATATTCGGAGAGATTTCATATGCTTATATCTTTGTCAGAAATAATGACTACCAAGGATAAGGTCGTTAAAATCAGTGCCCCCATTGAACTGGAGCGGTTTGATTACCAGGG
>JAEZKL010000053.1 GCA_023415475.1 Bacillota bacterium
TGGATAATGTGGATAACTACAATCCTAGAAGATTTTCTCCCACGGATACGATGTCTCCGGCGCCCATAGTTATCAACAGGTCACCGTTCATACAATTTTGTAATAAATAATTTTCAATCTCATCAAAGCAGGGGAAATAGTGAACCTCTTTGCCCAATTTCTCAAGCTCCCGTACTAAATCTTTCGAAGAAATATCTCCCGGATCCTTCTCTCTGGCGGCATAGATATCAGCGAGCACAATCTTATCCGCGAGGGACAGAGCTTCTGCGAATTCGGTCAGGTGCTTCTTCATCCTGGTATAGGTATGGGGCTGGAACACGCACCATAGGGTTTTATGGGGATACTTTACTGCGGCATTCAAAGTAGCCTGAACCTCAGTCGGATGATGGGCGTAGTCGTCAATAACGGTAACTCCACCAATCTCTCCCTTGTACTCAAAGCGGCGCTTTGAATTATGAAAGGACATAAGAGCATTCTTAATCTTGTCAATCGGAAGGCCTAGCTCAAGGGCAACTCCGATGGCAGGCATAGAATTGGATAGGTTATGAATACCAACAACATTTAAGCTGATTCGATCAATGTACTTGCCCTTATAATATAAATCATAGCTACCCATGCTTTGATCGTTAAAGGTAATTTTATCGGCAGCAATGTCATAGGAACGATTACCGTTGCGATATTCGGGATCTATGATACCATAAGTAAGAACCTCGCATTCAAGATCCTTTGTAAATTCCTCGACACGATCGATATCCCCATTAATAAACAGCTGCCCATTCTGTGGCAGACGTTTTGCAAAGAGATGAAAGGAATTGCGAATATCCTCCAGATCCTTGAAGAAGTCAAGGTGATCAGCATCGATATTAAGTATAATGGCGCGATTTGGATTGAATTCCAGGAAGGTGTTCGTATATTCACAGGCCTCTATAATAAAGTGCTCTGATTTACCCATACGGATGTTACCGCCGATGGCATCCAGAATTCCACCAACGGAGATGGTGGGATCCATTGCGGACTCCAAAAAGATAAGGGAGAGTATAGAGGTGGTAGTGGTCTTACCGTGGGTTCCGGAGACGGCAATCGCATCGTCAAAATTCAGCATCAGCTGTCCGATCATCTCTGCCCGGTTCAACATAGGAATGTTCCTGTGCTTAACCTCCTGAAATTCCTCATTATCCTCGTGGATAGCGGCTGTATATACAACAACATCAATATCAGAGGTGATGTTTGAGGACCTTTGGCCGAGCGCTACCTTGATGCCGAGCGCCTCGAGATGGTCAGTTATTTTACTTTGGTGACTGTCGGACCCGCTTACTTTAAAACCAAGGGTATGTAGATACTCTGCAAATCCGCTCATGCTTATTCCGCCAATGCCGATAAAATGGATCCGACAGGGCGTATCAAAATCAATTTTGTACATAGTACACTTCCTATTCTTATTTATTCATAACTAGCATATATCATCGTGAAGTTTTACTATCTGCTATTATAACCCATTTTCCCTAAATTACAATAATAAAATGCTTCCTCATCGTAACCTCATCGTAACACTCATCGAGACCTTCCCTGAAAAAGAAAAAATAATAATAGCATAATGTACCGTAATATGATCTTTAGCGTGTATAAATATTTATGTTTCATAAAGCGAGGTATAGTCATTATATTCTATTTTTATGAATTAGTTGCTTGCTTTGCATGAAAAAAACCATTGAAATCGTATATATTAACCCTGAAATGGTTTGTAAAGGCGCGAAATGTAATAAAAAATATAGATTTTCTGGGTTTTTTCGTAAATAATATTCACAATTTAGATTAAATATGGTATAATAAGGTAGTATCATTATATTGTTCAAATTTTAAAAGTATAAGAGTTTTGAGTTTTACTAGTAACAAGGAAAAGTGAAATTATCTAGTGTTAAACTAACTTTTTCTAAATAACTAACGATAAATAACGACAAAAGGGGGACTATGTCATGCAAATTACTGACGTACGCGTGCGAAAGGTGAGTAAGGAAGGTAAGATGAAGGCTGTTGTTTCAATTACGCTTGATAACGAGTTCGTGGTTCACGATATTAAGGTAATTGAAGGCGATAAGGGCTTGTTCATTGCTATGCCCAGCAGGAAAGCCGGTGACGGAGAGTATCGCGATATTGCTCATCCAATCAATTCAGACACGAGAGATAAAATTCAGAAGATTATCCTCGAGAAGTACGAGATTGCAGCTTTAGAGAATGAGGAAACAGAGGTAGAATAACAAGAAGCGGTAATAAAAAGGCAAAAAAGCAGCTATGGGGCTGCTTTTTTTGTTGCCACCAACTGTTAAAAAGCTTATAATAATATCGCATGTACCCAGTTTTTAACCAGTAAATAAAGGTGGATCATATGATGAGGGAGTCCTTAGCGAATAAATGCGATTTGTTTGCCAACAATTATAATGTGCTAAGCAAGAAATTCAAGTGGAATAATTCAATCAATACAAGATTGGGAGCTTTATTATATACCATGGAGAATCGGGAGGCGGATATCGAGGCAATCGAGCGCTGCCGTAAGATTATCAAGGATAATACAGGTGTTTTTTCGCAGTTTAAGGACACAACTAATTTTATGTCCTCGGTAATGCTATCTCTGCAGCCGGACCCGGAGCCGATGTTTAAGAGTGTTCTTAACGTCTATGATGCTATGAAGCACCAGGGCTTTCATGCTTCTCCCTATCTGGTGCTGGCAGCTATTTCGATTGCTCTGCAGTCGGATCCCTATAATTATCAGAGAGTTATCGTATCGGCCAAGAATTATTATGATGCCATGAAGCAGGAGCATAAGTTCATTACCTCCTCGGATGATTATGGCTTTGCAGCGCTACTCGCGATGTCGGAGAAGCCGGTGTACCGGGCAGTCAAGGAGATGGAGGATTGCTATCGAATTCTCAAAGGAGATTTCTTCGGGGCCAATGCAGTTCAGGCCTTATCCCATGTGCTGACCTTCAGCGAGGAGCCAGCCTATGCGAAATGTAAACGGGTGGCTGAACTGGATCGGGCACTTAAGGATAAAAAATGCAAGATAGGATCAGGGATTGAGCTATCCTTCCTGGGAGTAATTGCACTATTACTGGAGGATACACCAAAGCTTGCAGCTGAGATTGCAGAAGTAAAGGACAATCTCAAATCTAAGAAAGGCTTTGGAGGATGGTCCATTTCAAATACGGAACGTATCATGTTTGCAGTCGCCATAGTTTGCGATGATCATCTGACGGGTGCAAAGAAAAATACCTTGGAATATACACTGGCGAATAATATCACAGGCATCCTGATCGCACAGCAGATGGCGGTCATGGCAGCAGCCTCAGGTGCGGCAGCGGCAGCTGCTTCATCCAATTCGTAAGGGCAGCTGCGATTTTGTTCAAAACCTTAGTTTATCATTCTATCTGTTTAGATTTTATATTGAAAGGTTAGTATATTTATGTACATTATAGTAGGGTTAGGAAACCCAACGAAAGAATATCAGGCAACAAGACATAATATCGGATGGGATGCCGTAACAAGAATATCGGACGATTATCGGATACCCTTAGACTCTAAGAAGCATAAGGCCATTTGCGGCAAGGGCTATATAGAAGGGGAGAAGGTGATTCTGGCTCAACCGGTAACCTATATGAACCTAAGCGGCGAAAGTGTACGCGAGCTTATGGATTTTTATAAGGTATCGCCGGAGGAGATTATCGTAATCTATGATGATATCAGCCTGGAGGTAGGACAGCTTCGTATCCGCAAGAAGGGCAGTGCCGGAGGACATAACGGTATCAAAAGTATCATCAGTCATCTTGGTACCGATGAATTTCTCAGAATTAAAGTGGGAGTCGGTGATAAGCCGAAGGATTGGGATCTGGCGGATTATGTGCTTTCCCGTTTTACGAAAGAAGAGAATGAAGTCATCCGGGAAGCCTTAAAGAACACCTCCGATGCCTGCAAAATGATTACAAGCGGTGACATCGATGCCGCGATGAATCTCTACAACCGAAAGAAACCGTAAGAAAGTTTATCAGGGTGTCATAAGCTAGCTAGTATGATTAGAGCGTCAAAAGCCTAAATACAATAGGGTCTAATGAATCAGGATGTATCAGCATTCAGCTTGGCGTCGACCGGCTGAGTACATCTTGCGAAGCGAAGCGTTCTGAGCGTGCGAGGGCAAGGCAGCCAAATGAATACTGATACATCCTGATTGATATATATAAAGTATATTGGCTTTTGACGCTCTAATCATCATTAATGTAAATTTAAGTTTATTCGTTTTCCATAGGAGGATATATTGTTGAAAACCTTTACCATGCCCCTGATGGAGCTAAAGGAATTTATTGAAATAAGGGAGAACATAAGAAAGAAATCTCTGCCGGTACAGGTTACCGGCTGTATTGATTCCCAAAAATGCCACCTGATGCAAGGACTCGGAGAGGGCTTCCGTTATCGTGTCATCGTGACCTACAATGACTTAAAGGCAAAGGAAATCTATGAGGATTACCGACTTTATGATAAGGAAGTGCTGTTATATCCGGCGAAGGATATTATCTTCTATAGTGCGGATATCCATGGTAATGCCATTGTCAGGGATCGTCTCAAGGTGCTACGCAGATTGATTGAGAGGAAGGAAGCCACCATTATTCTCTCACTGGACGGTGGTATGGACCGGCTGTTGCCACTTCAGATGGTGAAGGAGCGTATCCTTACGGTTAACACCTCCTCAACCTTAAAGCTGACCAAGTTCAGCGAGGATCTGGTGCATCTCGGTTATGAGCGTCAGGCTCAGGTTGAGTCTCCCGGAGACTTTGCGGTGCGTGGAGGAATTATCGATATCTTCCCGCTTACGGAGGATGCCCCATATCGTATTGAATTATGGGGAGATGAGATTGATTCCATCCGAACCTTTGATGTCAGCAGTCAGCGCTCCATTGAGCAGGTGGAGGAGCTGGTAATCTATCCGGCAGCCGAGATTATTCCCGATGAGGCAAGACTCAGAGCTGGTATACGTAAGCTGGAGGAAGAGGAGAAGCAGTATTATAAAGCGTTAAGAGATCAGTTTAAGACCGAGGAGGCAGCCAGGATTCATCAGATTATCCAGGAATTCAAGGATAATCTGGAGGCATACCAGGGCTCGGTCGCTTTGGAAAGCTATATTAATTATTTCTTCGATCAGACCATGAGCTTTTTCCAATATTTCGATCAGGAGGATACCATATTCTTCTTAGACGAACCGGGAAGACTGTCAGAGAAGGGAGAAGCAGTCGAGCTGGAGTTTCGGGAGTGTATGATCGGTCGAATCGAGAAGGGCTATATTCTTCCCGGTCAGACCGATGTAATCTATGGTTATAAGGAAGTCATGGGGTTACTGGCAAATCGCAATTCCGTCCTCATCAGTACCATGGAGGTTAAGAATAATTTCTATTCCCCGAAGCATAAATATGATTTTACAGTACAGACCGTAGCATCCTATCATAATAATTTTGAGGTTCTGATTAAGGATCTGGAGCGCTGGAAGAGGAATAAATACAGGGTAATCCTGCTCTCAGGCTCCCGCACGAGAGCTATGCGTCTTTCGGAGGATCTGAGGGAATTTAATCTGAGTGCCTTCTACAGCGAGGATATGGACCGGGTGTTACAGAGCGGCGAGATCATGGTTGCCTACGGCAATCTGCGCAGAGGCTTTGAATATCCGCTGATTAAGCTGGTTATCATCTCAGAGAGCGATATCTTCGGAACAGAGAAGAAGAAAAAAAGAAAGAAATCCTCCTATGAGGGCAACAAGATTCAAAGCTTTACGGAGCTGACGCCCGGTGACTATGTTGTACATGAAAATCACGGTCTTGGTATCTACAAGGGTATCGAGAAAATAGAAGTCGATAAGATTACAAAGGATTATATTAAGATAGAATACGGCGGTGGGGGCGTGTTGTATATTCTTGCAACAGGCCTTGATGTGATTCAGAAATATTCCGGCTCGGAAGGCCGAAAGCCAAAGCTGAATAAGCTAAATTCTATTGAATGGAAGAATACGAAGGCAAAGGTACGCGGTGCGGTTCAGGAGGTAGCGAAGGAACTGGTCGAGCTCTATGCCCAAAGGCAGGAGAAGGTCGGCTTCCAGTTTGGAGAGGACACCGTATGGCAGAAGGAATTCGAGGAAGCATTTCCTTATGAGGAGACAGAGGATCAGCTTCTTGCCATTGAGGCAGCGAAGAAAGATATGGAAAGTAATCGCATCATGGATCGTCTGATCTGTGGAGACGTTGGTTACGGCAAGACGGAGATTGCAATCCGTGCTGCCTTCAAGGCGGTATCCTACGGAAAGCAGGTGGTGGTGTTAGTACCCACCACAATTCTGGCCCAGCAGCATTATAACACCTTAGTACAGCGCATGATGGATTTTCCGGTCAGTGTCGATGTGTTATCCCGTTTCCGAAGTGCTGCTGAGCAGAAGAAGACACTGGAGCGCCTGAAGAAGGGGAGTCTTGATATTGTTGTGGGCACCCATCGGGTTCTATCCTCCGATGTGAAGTTTAAGAATCTGGGACTTTTAATAGTAGATGAGGAGCAGCGTTTCGGTGTAACCCATAAAGAGAAGATTAAGCAGATGAAAAAGGATATCGATGTGCTTACCTTAACAGCGACACCGATTCCCAGGACGCTGCATATGAGCTTGGTCGGGATCCGTGACATGAGTGTTTTGGATGAACCGCCGGTAGACCGTCTCCCAATTCAGACCTATGTATTGGAGCATAATGATGAGATTATTCGGGAAGCCATCAGCCGCGAGCTGGCGAGGAATGGACAGGTGTATTATGTCTATAACCGGGTCAACGGCATCGACGAGGTAGCCAATAATGTTGCGCGGTTATGTCCTGAGGCTAATGTAGCCTTTGCTCATGGACAGATGAATGAGCGGGCTCTGGAGAAGATTATGTTTGATTTTATCTCCGGAGAGATTGATGTCCTGGTCTCCACCACGATTATTGAGACAGGTCTGGATATCTCCAATGTAAATACGATGATTATCGATGATGCGGATCGACTGGGACTATCCCAGCTCTATCAGCTACGCGGGCGTGTCGGACGCTCCAATCGTACCGCCTATGCCTTCCTAATGTATCGCAGGGATAAGATGTTGAAGGAAATCGCGGAGAAGAGACTTCATGCCATCAAGGAGTTCACGGAATTAGGCTCGGGCTTTAAGATTGCCATGCGTGATCTGGAGATCCGCGGAGCAGGTAATCTCCTCGGAGCGGAGCAGAGCGGCCATATGGAAGCAGTGGGCTATGATCTGTATTGCAAGATGCTTAACGAAGCAGTCAAGTCCATGAAGGGTGTAGAAGCAGCTTTCGAGGAGACCTATGAGACAACGGTGGATATGGATATAGATGCCTATATTCCGGCAACCTATATTAAGAATGAGGTTCAGAAGCTGGATATCTACAAGCGAATTGCTGAGATAGAGAGTGAAGAAGAGATGATGGATATGCAGGAGGAGCTCACCGATCGCTTCGGAGATATGCCGACTGCAGTAAATAATCTTCTGAATATTGCACTGATTAAGGCAATCAGTCACAGCCTTTACATTGTACAGCTGATTCATAAGGATAATGAGGTCAAATTAATTATGTATCCGAAAGCAAAGCTTGCGGTTGAAAAGATCCCCGAGCTTATGCTAAAATATCAGAACAACCTAAAGCTCATGCCACAGGCTAATCCTTATTTTGTATACCGACTACCGAGCAATCCCAAGGGCAGGACCGAGTCGATTGCAATATTTGACCAGCTGTATAAGCTCTTAGCGGATTTTAAAATATTGTTGCAGAATTAATTGATAAGGCCAATAAATGAATGGCATACATCCATTGCTTTGAAAGGGGAAAGTGTGAAATAAAAGAATTTTCACACGGAAAGAACTTCAAAATGATAATCCCAAAGTGTTAAGGAAGAACATCTTAACACTTGGAATTTCATTTCGAACTTCTTTCAGGTATTATTTGTGCTATCAGAATGGAGGTTAATATGAGGACAAGTCGTAAGCGAATAATCGGGATATCCGCATTACTGCTGCTGATGCTGTTGTCAGCCTGCAGGGTTGGGAAAGAACGATATGAATTAACGAATTATATAGGAAAGTCAGTCTCGACCTTCGAGAAAAGGTCCGGTATCGAGCTTGAGGAGCAGGGTACCGGTGTATATCGTAAGGAGAATGTCGTTCAGATCATGGCTCCGGATAAAAAGGTGAATGCAATATCCCTGCTGAATGGAGCAGGTGAATATAAGGTCTACGGGGTAAGCGTCGGAATGACGAAGGCAGAAGTGGATGTATTATTGGCGGAAAGCTTCGGAAAAGAGCTTACCAAGACCATCAACACCGAGAAGAATGCCGTTACCTATACCTATCTGAAGAATGAAAAGGAGTTGTATATCTCCTATGATGTTGATCAAGAGACAGTAACCGAATTATCTTACTATATCGTAGATACTAAGGTGAAGGAGGAGAACGAAGCGACGGAGCAGATCAACTCCGGTGAGTTAATGGCGATGATCGGAGACATTCGCGTCTATTATAACGAGGCGATGGTCTACCTGAAGTCCGCTCAGGAAAATTATGAGGCAGAGTATGGCAACGACATCTGGGAGGCAGATATTCTCGGGAACGGAGAGACCTTTGGAACGATGATTAAGGAGGAGGTAATTAATCAGATTACCGAGCTGAAGATCATCGGTGCAGAAGCAGCGAAGGAAGACATCACACTGACCGAGGAGGAGCTGGCAGATGCCAACGCATATGCGAAGGAGCATTTTAATGGTTTAACCTCAGAGGATATCAGCAAATATTTGATTACCGAGGAGCTGCTACGAAAGGTATATGCAGACAATCTTCTTGCAGAAAAGACCTTTGAACACTTTACCATTAATGTAGATAACAAGGTGTCCGACCTGGAATCCAAACAGATTACAATCAGGCAGATACTGATCAATAGCGTCAATTATGATAATGAAGGTAAGCCGACCGAATTATCCGCAGAGGATAAGTCAGCAGCCTACGAGAAGGTAAAGAACCTGTTAGAGCAGGCGAAGACCACAGAGGATTTTAAAGCTCTGGCAGAAGCGAATTCGGAAGCAGAGACCATAGAGTATACCTTTGGACGAGGCGAGGGACCGGAGGAATACAGTGACTCCTTTGAGCAAGCTGCCTTTACTCTTAAAACCGGACAGGTGAGTGACATCATTTCTACGGATTATGGCTGGCATATCCTGTATTGTGTATCGGATTACGATGAGGATGCCACCACCCAGAAGAAGGAAGAGATTATTAGTCAGAGGAGAAGTGAATTGTTTGCCAAGCTTTATGAGGGATGGACCACAAATTATGACGTGGTTGTGAACAGTGAAGCCTGGAATACCATCAGCTTTGAGGAATAACCTCATATATTTAAGTAGATAAGAGGCTGTTTCCTTTGGTGAGAAGACGATGTTAAGGTCCTTGTATCTTGTTTAGATACAAGGACTTTTTGTAGGCATAAATTAGATATGGCTGCCTGAGTAAAATTATTATGTATTATGTAGTTATTAATTGTATAGAGGGGTTGCTTATAATAGTAAAATATCTTTTTGCAAAAATGTAAAATGCGCTTGACATTTGATGTAAAGCAAACTATACTATAAATGTAAAGCAAACTAGACAATATAAAGGAGGCGTAAGGATGCAGACCAGGATACAGGAGCTGCGAAAAACGAAAAAGGTTACGCAGAATGAATTGGCAGATGCGGTAGGTGTAACTCGCCAGACAATCATTTCCCTAGAGTGCGGCAGATACCATGCCTCTTTAATACTGGCGCATAAGCTGGCTCAGTTTTTTGAAGTTTCGATTGAGGATATTTTTATATTTGATCAGGAGGAGGAGAATCTATGAGAGGTTTATTATGTGGAACAACAGCAAGGACCAATGAGGAATATAAGCAGGTGGTTAAGGTTCGTATGTATCGGTTTGCCGGACTTGGCCTCATAGGGGCTATCACCCTAATTACCGCATTACTGGCAGAATTCTATTGGAAGCTGGAGGTCAAGGAGGAGATGCTCGGGGTCTATACCGGTGCCGGGTTTGGAATACTTCTGGTATCTGTCATCATGCTAATTAAGAATATGCTTATGCTTAAGGATGAGGAGAAGCTGAAGGCAAGCAGGATCAGTAATGGGGATGAACGAATCAAGGAGATTAGCAGCCGGGCATTCCGTACCGCTTCCATCATTATGCTCATCGCCATGTATGCTATAGCTCTGATCGGAGGCCTATTCTATCCTGCATTGGTGAAGCTGCTGCTGATGATTATCAGTATATTTGCACTCGCCTATCTGGTTGCATTTACTATTTATAATAAGAAAATGTAGTAGCTAAAAGGTAATGAATATGAAAAAAAGCAAGATGGTTAAATGTATTGTAGGGCTTGGAATGAGGAGGATTTCAAAGGGATAAGAATTCAGGGAATATGAAAGCTTACTTAAAGGTGGGAGAGAGCCTAAGAATAATGATTATGAGGTGAGGGTATGAGATATTTGAAAAGATTCAGTCTTCCGGCAGGTCTCTTTGTATGGCTGGTGTATCAGGTGGTTAACCGCTTTGTAACAATACCGGATGCAATTGCAATACCGATGATGATTGTTTCCATCCTTCTTATGATGATCGGAATCTTTTATCACGGCTGGTGCTTTGGTAAGGGAAAGACTCCCTATGATTTCAAAGGTCAAAGGAAATCCAAAGAGGATGAATAACATAATGGAAGGAATGAATAAAGGCCGTTGAATATTCTTCAACAGCCTTTACTGATTCCCAGGAAACAGACCGGATTACCTTTCCGGACTAAACATAATACAGATTCTCGGAGGGATATACCGCATCGCAGGTAACGTCAATACCAAGCTTCTTTAAGATCTGCTCATCATTACGGTTCAATATAGCGGTGCAATGAGCCTGAACACCGGCAAGTGAGGATAATTTCTCATAGGCAAGCTGTGCGGTAGGATTAGTAACGGCACAGATACTGAGGGCAATGAGAATCTCATTTGCATTCAGGCAGGTGGTTTTACTGTGAAGGTCACGCTCCTTTAGGTCGCGGATCGTATTTAAGATCAGAGGTGACAGCAGGAAGATTTCATCACTGATACCTGCAAGGTATTTAATTGCATTGAGGAGAGCGGCGGAACAGCAGTCCATGGTTGCAGAGCCTTTACCGGTGATAATCTGACCATTCTCAAATTCAAAGGCGATTACGGTAACCGCTTCATTATCGGAACTGCTTTCCTTGAGCTTAGCAGCGTATTCACGTGCCGGAAGCACACAATGGCGGTCATCCTGCTTTAAGCCAACCTCCTCCATGATTAACTTCATGCGGTTCACGGATTCCTCGTCCAGAAGACCCTTCTTAAAATCACAAATGGTAGTAAAATAACGGCGGATGATTTCTTGCTTGGAGGCTTCTGTTACAATGGCTTCATCCGTAATGCCAAAGCCGACGCGGTTAACCCCCATATCGGTCGGAGATTGATATATGGATTCTTTGTTAGTAATCTTCTCGATAATACGTTTGATTACCGGGAACATCTCTAAATCACGGTTGTAATTAACAGTTACCTGATTATAACGCTCGAAATGGAAGTTATCAATCATGTTAACATCCTTTAAATCTACAGTCGCGGCCTCATAAGCGATATTAATGGGATGCTTGAGGGGAATATTCCATACGGGGAAGGTCTCAAATTTGGAATAGCCTGCGTTATGTCCCATCTTATTTTCATGATAGAGCTGATTCAAACAGGTTGCCAGCTTACCACTGTTCGCACCCGGAGCAGTAACAACTACGATTGGCTTGGTAGTGGTTATATATGGATTGATCCCGTAGCCATTCTCACTTACGATGGTATCTACATCTGCCGGATAACCGGGGATAGCAGAATGGGTATATACCTTGATGTTACGTCGCTCTAATTTATTGATAAATACAGTTGTTGCGGGCTGTTTGCTATAGCGGGTAATAACTACGCTGTTCACCTCTAAGCCGAAGCTGCGTAGGTCATCCAGCAGGCGAAGTACCTCCATATCATAGGTGATACCAAAATCACCGCGGATTTTATTACGCTCAATATCGCCGGCATAGACACAGATAATGATTTCAGCCTGATCCTTTAGCTTTTGAAGTAATTTGATTTTAGCATCCTCGTCAAAGCCGGGAAGTACACGCTTCGCATGCTTGTCCCCAATTAGTTTACCGCCAAATTCCAGATAAAGCTTATCATAGTTGTTAACACGCTCAAGAATGAACTTTGACTGCTCATCAATATACCTCTGTGGATCAAAACCGGTTTTCATATGGTATCCTCCCTTGAATACATTTTAATTTATAGTTATCGGATCTTCTGTTGTATTGTTGATACGAAACATGTTGGAATAATTAATCTGCTCGGATGTTTTAATAAACACCATACTCTATCATAATCGAATTTTATAAAATGTCAAATAGCTTTTTACTCTTTTTTTTAATAGGGAAATATTATCTATGGAAATGGTCCAAAATATGTTAAAATGGGTTTAGAAAGTGAGGTTTCTTATGTGCGGAAGGTATAATTTTACAGTAGAGCAAAACGATGAAATCATAGAGATACTAGAGAAGCTGAATGCGAAATTTCATAACGCGGCTGTCAAGACAGGAGAGATCTATCCGACGAACCAGGCTCCTATCTTGACACTGGAGCAGGAGGAGATATCACCTACCATCAGTGCCTGGGGCTTTCCGAAATTTGATGAAAAGGGCGTCATCATCAATGCCCGTTCGGAGACCGTCTTCACGAAGAAGACCTTCCGGGACAGCCTCCTTAACCGCCGCTGCATCATACCTTCTACCGGCTTCTATGAGTGGGACAGTGAGAAGCGTAAGTTCTTATTTCGAATGGAGGGAACGAAGGTGTTGTACATGGCTGGATTATATACCAACTATCGGGAGGAATTGCGATTCGTAATTCTGACCACAGAGGCAAATGCTTCGATGAAGGAGATTCATACCCGAATGCCGCTCGTTATTCCAAAGCACGAGGTTTCAGCTTGGATAAAGGATGGTCAAGCGACCGATGAATTCTTGAAAAGGGTACCGCCTCAGCTGGTGAGAGAAGTGGTGAAGGAAGAGAATTTCGGATACCAATATAAAATGGATTTATAAATGAGGGTCAAAAACATCGAGTGTTTTTTACCCTCTTTGTTATAATAGAAGTAACTTCCGGAAGTAAAATTAGTGGCAGGTTTTCTCCTCGCCGAAGTACCTTATGGCAATGGGTGCTTTGAGATAGGTTTATAACCAGGATTTAAGAAAAAGAAAGGTGATATAGAAAATGGATGCTTCATCATTTGTATGGTCTACAGCAACCTTTATCGAGACCAGAGTAAAGGAATCGATTGATTATGCGGATCTGGAAAAGTCCGTAGGCTTCTCTTATCGTCATATCACGGAGACCTTTAAGGAAAGTACGGGAGTTACCCTGTCCCGCTATATCCTGCTTCGCAGGCTTGCAAACTCTGCCTTTGATATTGCACATACGGATAAGAGTCTGACGGATATTGCTGCGGATTACATGTTTGAGAGCTATGATGTATTTACCAGAGCCTTTAAGCGTCATATGAATGTTCTGCCATCCCATCTGCGAAGGAACCCTTGCAATCTGAAGGTAGGCAGAAGACGAATCCTGGTAGGAATGTACGGACCGATGTTACTTAAGCAGGAGGAGACTGACACCACGAAACAAGTGCCGATCGGAGAATCCGACTGGCAGCAAAAATTATCGGAGGTGGATTATCCTATGAACAATAATGTAAGGACAAAGGACAGCTGTATCTTATACGGGGTACCGAAGGTGGCATATTCCTTTGAGGAATGTACTCCTTTCTGTGCAGCGATGAAGGCTTGTTTAAACTATATGGGGCAGCAGATCGATTATGCCTATGTGATGGCTATCACTGGCGCGGCCTTCCGGCTCCGTTGGAATGTGGATAACTGGGATGGCGGCAATGTAGATATTATGAACATCTATGAGGATCGATATGAGGCCTTCCGCAGGGCATTTGTCGGGGCAGGGCGAAGCTATCGGCTGTTAAAAAGGGAGGGCTCTTCGAAGGAGGAATTCACCCATTTTATCAAAGAGGAGCTGGAGGAAGGAAGACCGGTGATTGCCTTCGGCATTATCGGTCCACCTGAGGCGTGCCTGATAACCGGTTACCGCGATAATGGCAATCAGCTTCTAGGCTGGAACTGCTTTCAGGAGAATCAGGAATTTACGAAGAATGTTGGTCAGGACGAAAGCGGATATTTTATTACGGATAGCTGGTGGGCGACTGAATGTACCGTCGCATTGATTGCGGTAGGGGAACGTCAGGAGGCACTGGCAAGCCATAAGGAGATTCTGGAGAATGCATTGCAGATACTGACCAAGGAGAAGGTAGTCTTCAAGGATCAGGAGAATATACCCGGGGCAGAGTATGCAGGAGGCCAACGAGCATATGAATACTGGGCAAGGAGGGTCGGGGATGACAAGGAATTTCCGAGTGGAGCAATCCTGCCGATTCTCTATGAGCGGTTAGTCTGTCAAAACGATGCAGAGGTTATGCTGGGAGAGGGCCGTTACTACGCTGCTGCTTATCTGGAGCAGGTTGCGAAGGATATCCCTGAGGTAGAAAAGGAATGTAAGCTGGCAGCTGAGTATCTTCGTCGTGGGGCTGAACTCGGTATGAAGATGAGTGAGGTGATCGGAGGCTACACTCAGGACGAGGAGCGTATCCTACGATTTGCACAGCCGGCGGCAAGAAGAGAGCTCGTAACCCTGATTAACAAGGCGGGGGGCTTCGAAGCGGAGGCTGTGAAGGTGATAAGGGAGATTGTCGAGAAGCTGTAAAAGGTGCTAGTAAGGCCATTTCATGTAAGCAGCTGTTGGATTTTATTTTGATGATAAGACAAGGAGGATATCCGAATGAAAGAATATAAAGGATTGGTATTTGAGCCATTACAGGAGGAGAATATCGGTGAATTAACAACCGTTATGGCCAGAGCCTTTGATGAGGATTCAAGAATACATCTGGGTAAGGAGAAGGGTGGACCGGAGGGCTATGACAACGGAGAGTTTCTTCGTAGGTGGGGACTGGATAAGAATGCGACGGCTTATCAGATATCGATGGAGGGTAAGCTGATGGCAGGCTTAATCCTTTGGATTAACCCGGAGACTAAGGTGAATTCTCTGGGATGCATCTTTGTAGATACCGAGCTTCAGAACAAAGGTGTCGGAAGAAAGATATGGGAGTTTGTTGAGAAGGAATATCCGGACACAAAGAAATGGTGCACCGAGACATCGGGCTTCTCCCGGAGAAATCATAATTTCTACGTGAATAAGCTAGGGTTTCATGTGGTAGGTATTGAGGATCCGATGGACGTCGAGGGGAGTTCTTTTATACTGGAAAAGGACTTCAGAATATCATAAGCATTCAAAGCTTTAACAAATAGAAAAGACATAAGTGCTGAAGCAGCACTTATGTCTTTTCTATTTCACTTCAAATTCTACCGATAGATAGCCTTCCGTTCCATCCACGGTTGTCACCTTCTTGACCAGCCGATAGGTTCCCGCCGGCAGGGGCTGAAGGTATCGCAAATAGTAGGTATCACCCATCGATCCGTCATCCTCCAGGATATAGAGAAGACTGTTCCAGGCAATATTAACATTGCTGTTGACCATATCTCCGACGTAGTACCAGCGATTATTAACCAAGGCCTCCAGGCTATACATGGAACCGAATTGAAGGGTACTTCCTGTATGATTTTCCAGCGTTAAGATGATCTGTTCCTTCTGTGTGTCAATGGAGGCTTCCGCCATCGTTAGTGTCGCGTCTTCTAATGGAGCTCCTGTATAGCTGCTCTCTGTCATATAGGTAGGATCCCAGACACCCTCCAATAAGGATAAATATCTGTGATTCATAATATAGGATATGCCCTCCCCTACTCTGGTCTCTCGAATGATAGATTGACACATCTCCTCGGCCTTCTGACCATCAATCTTATAATATTCTCCCTTATAATTAATCGCATAGTCACCAATGATAAGAAGAGTATAGGGGTTATCAACATTGAGTTCAACCCCATAGAAAGGGCTGCGAAAAGAGGAAGTATCCGGCTTATCGACCCTGGTTCCGGATAGATTCTCAAGGTAGTCTAAAAATGCTTTCATGTCCTTCTCGGTATAGACCCAGTTGTTGGTGGTCGTATTCTTATTGGTATCGTAGGTATATACACTGAAGCTCTGTACCTTCTCTCTCGGAAAAGAAAAGACCGTAGCCGTATCATCCTCGTCATCGCTGCAGCCAGAGAAGGCAAGCAGGCAGACGAGAGTAAGGATAAGGGGCAGCAGCTTACTCGTTATTTTACACAATATTATTTCCTTTCGAAGCATAAGAACCTCCAGGTATCTCATAGATACGATAGACATCATTTATTCCAATAGCGATAGGATAATTATAATACATTGATATTACAATTTCTACCATGAATGAAAGAAACCCAAATAAATACTGAAAAGTGATAAAGCTTTTATCTATTTCCTTTTATCTGTTTTAGAAGGTAAATTATTTAACAGGCATATTGATTTGGGTAATCCAGTAGAAATAAGTAATAAACTGTAAATAAAACTGGAAAAGATTCCTTGATTAGGGTATAATACCATTAAATGACTTATAGATATATTACTATCAATTACACCAATGAAAGGCGGTAAATAAAATGAAGATATTAATCTTACACCTAAGTGACATTCACATTGAGAAAAGTAGCGATATTAAGGTTGTAAATCCATCGAAGATAGTTGCATCTGTTAATGGTTTAGGCAATTTTAAAAGGATTATTATATTAGTGTCAGGAGATATCGCTTATAGCGGAATCAGGGAACAATATGAGGTTGCTTGGGAACTATTTGGAATGATAAAGAGTAATTTTAAAGCACGATACGGTATAAGCCCCAAAATCTACATAGTACCGGGTAATCATGATATAAATTATGGAAGTAAGTCAATATCACATCTTGAGCTACAGGAGCTTTTAAAGAAACGTGGCTATGATTCAGCGTTACCGCAGCAAATGTCAAAGCAAAGGAATTATAGAAATTTCGCATATGGTAATCATTGTTATGATGATAATAGTCCATTGTTATTCCGTGAAGAGATTAAATTTGGTGATTTTCTTCTGGAAATAAACTTATTAAATTCGGCTATTTTCTCTTCCTTGGATGAAGATAAAGGCCTCCATTACATGCCTCAAAGCGTATTAGATAGGTTAGCAGAGCCTACAGACGCAGATATGGCAATCAGCGTAATGCATCACTCACAGCATTGGTTTTGTAATGGTGATGATGTAGAAAGTACCATTTTCAAAAAAAGCGCGCTTATATTCTATGGTCACGAACATAAACCGGAACAATATGATATCAAAGCGAAAGGAACCAATGTTAAAATTGTATGTGGTGGAGAGTTATCCAATAAAGGTGACTGGGATCAGAGCACGTATAATGCGATATTACTCGACACAGACAATTACACATACCAGAAGTATGAATTTGTATGGCACAAAAAGGATAGGATCTATGTACCTACAAAAACTGACGAGGTTACATTAGATAGAAAACCGTCCAGAAGAGCCTCTTTTCAGTTGAAAGACAGTTATGTCAAAAGCCTTAACCATGATAGTAAAAATTCCGTATCAAAGGATATCTCTGATTATTTTGTGTTTCCCAGACTGGAGGAAGTGGCTACCTCTAGGATAGTACAAAGGGAATTTTCTACAATGGAGGAGTTTATACGAGAATTAAAGAATGAAAAAAAATTAGAAATAGTAGGATACGAGAATTCAGGTAAAACTACGGTTCTAAAACAAATATTCAAGGAAATGTCAGTAAATTATGCAGTCCTGTTCTGCGATATGAGCAATATAAATCTCTCTACTTATAGAAGCTTCCTTAGAAACACATTTGAGGAAATGTACTCAGAAGATGAAATAGAATTCGCAAAGTTTGAACAAACGGACAAATCAGAAAAGGTACTTATTCTGGATAATGTTGATTCAATAGACGCAAGACAATTTATTTCATTCCGCCAGGATATGGAGAAGTTTTTTGATTATATCATCTGTTCCTCAAAAAATTTACTCGATTTAGACTTAGCAGAAAGAGTTAAGAGGGATATCAATGAAGCAGAAACGTATAAAAAATATAAGATACTCCAATTTTATGCGGATAAACGTGACCAGTTAGTAGCTAAGTTGGTTAAAATCAAAGTAGATGAGGATGCCGGAATTCAGGATAACATAATCAATGCCTTACAGGATGTGTTAAGAAAGCAGAGATATCTATATAACTTAGATCCGGATTTTATAGTTAAATTCACAATATATTACTGTAATAACATAAAGGAGGCAAGTCATAATGATGGTAACATATTCAGCAAAGTGTTTGAAGCGAGCCTGGTTACCGCAATTGCTCCGGAGTGCAAAAAAATCCTGGTAGACAAGGTGTTTATTATACTAGATAAGATAGCCTATTACATCCATTCGCATAAGGAATATCCACTAAAACAAGAGAAAATTCAAGAAATCATTACATGGTACAATAAAGAATACGATTCTGATGTCAGTACACAAGAATTCATGAGAATAGTGACTGATGCGAAAGTACTTTGTAATGCAGAGAAAATGGACGAATATGTATTCTGTAATAAAAATTATCTGGCTTATTTTGCTGCACGAGAAATCAGAAGAAAATGTCAGGAAGAACAGGATTATTCAGACCTGGAGAGAATATTAAGCTATGCTTGTTTTGGTATTAATGCAAATATTCTTCTATTTGTGACATACATAACGGATAATATGCTTTTGCTCCGGAAGATACTTCATAAAGCCCTTGAATATACGCAAGAATGGCTAGAGTTTGACATAGAGAATGTTAATATCCAATACCTTTCAAATATCGATCCACTTGAATTATACCCTCCTTCCGATGAGGATAAGGATCAGGAGGTGGAGAAGGAAATAGAAAAGGAAAAGGCGGACATTAAAAAGGAAACGATAAAGGCGATTAAGCTCTATGATTATGAGGAGAGTAGTATAGATAAAAAGATTTATCAGATCATCCGCGCTATGAGCTTAATGAGTGTGATAGCCAGGAGTCTTCCAAGCTTTGAACATCTGATGCTCCGAAGTGATAAAGAGCAATTTGTAGATACCTTATACAAGCTTCCCAATAAGATTTTTCATACATGGGCAAGCGAAGTAGAGAAAGATAAGGAGGATATCCTGGAAGAGATTAAGGAAATGCTTGTGGACAACAATTATGTCAACAAAAAGGACAAACTAAAGGATGAAGATATTATAAAGTACCTACAATGGGAATCTGTATCGCTCTTCCTTGAGTTGATTAATATTGTTTCAAACGATGCTACGAGAGAAAATACAACACGTTATCTTGAGGCATTTGATTATGAAGCAAAAATGTCATATTCATTCCTTCACCTTATGACAATAAGTAAAAGAGACAAGCCGGACGCATTTATCAGTGAAACGGAACGAATATATGATAAAAACAGGTCGGTTATTGGGCAGATAATGACAACCAGAATCGTTCAGAACTATATGATTAAGTCAATTAAAATAACTCAACCACAATTCCAGAGACTTTCCAATAAATATTTTAAGCCTATGGCATCCAGAAGGATACTAATTGAGCGTATAAGAAATGCAAAAACAACGCAATAAGTATCATACTGGTCCTGCCCCAGTTGGAAGCTTATATTCCATAGCAAGCTCCTAACCATGGAATATGTCATACATGTCATCTAGCCACATTGATAATACTTATTGCATTTTAATTATATACTAACAAATTAAGATTTATTCATAAACTAATAATGGCGGCAGGACAGCCGCCATTTGTTCCGGCATAAGGCTCATTCTTGACGGTCCAAAGAAGCAAATTGAGTTCACATTGCTAATAAAGGTAAGCTAAAAAAGCTCTGTTAGACAAATATATTGATATTAGGCAAATATACAATGTATAATATCACCATATAAACGGTTCGCAATTATTTATAGCTGAGAACCATTGATTATAGAATAATTTTATGTCTGAAGACAAAACATCGTATTCTGAGACATGACTTTATGGGTCATTCTATTATAAAATATTCCTTGAAAGGAGGTGGTCCTGTGAACTGGATACAATGCCTGTCGAAAGCGCTTCATTACATCGAAAAACACGTGACCGACGATATTAATATAGATGAATTGGCAAGCCAGTCCTATACATCAAGCTCTCATTTTCAGCTTATTTTCCACTTAGTAATGGGTATGACCATTGGTGAATATATTCGCAATAGACGAATGAGTTTAGCCGCGCAGGATTTGTTGCAACCAAACAGCAGAATTATTGATGTGGCAATGCGGTATCAATATGATACGCAAGAAAGCTTTTCCAAGGCGTTTACACGGTTTCACGGCGTTCCACCCTCGAAAGTACAGCGGGGAAAGGTTAAGCTGTTTCATCCGCTGTCCATTAACGTCACTATTCAAGGAGGATTTGATATGTCACGTAAACTGATTGATGAGTTTTATTGGAGCGACCTCGAAGAGCAAGAGGGCGAGAAACTGACAGATATCGAAAAATACAACAGGATTGTTAGCTGGGCGGGTAAAGCAAGGGGACAAAATCCGGGCGTTTTTGATGCGCTGACCGAATGGGTGCTGGACGATTCCCAATGGAGTCATGAAACACTCGCCGAAAACGAGCAAATTCTGATGCAGGGAGTGTTGGCGCGGTTCAAAGAACAGAACGCACAGCTTCGGGCGCACCTGTCAGAATTGGAGCTGTCCGGCGTAGTTAACATAGCGGTGTTCAAGGCGTTGGATCGATTTGATGACGAGTTGTCGGGGCGGGCTCACGACAAGCGGCTGCATGAAGTGGTTGCCCAAGTATTTGCTGACTTTTCTGCCATGCTGGAACGCAGCATACGAGAGCAAATTGCAGGAAATAAAACAGGACCTACAGGTACTGATAGTGTAGATATATTTGGATATATCAATTACTTAAAGGACTGCGATGCCGCGGTTCAGTGGGCACTGTTTATGCCGGATATGGTTAGGAGACAGCAAAAGGGATTCAAAGTGGACAGCTTTGAATACAAAAAAATGTCTGCTATGCGCTTTGTCGGACAGGAAGGCGATGACTTAGCCGATGTGGAGGTTCGCAAGAAGCTTTTCGGCATTTTGGATACCTTGAACGAGTATAAATCAGACCCTGACTATGATGTTTTGTTTATGCACCATTACGGGCAATGCGTGGATGTTGGTCCGTGGCATGGTTTTTGGGGGCGGTTTATGAGGGAGGATACCCCTGTGCCGGACGGGTTTATCTATTTCGATTTCGTGCCGCATAACGATGGTAAGGCCGGACCGCCGTTCTGCTCCCAGTTTGCGTATGCCACTTTCTCAGGCGATATGAACGCTATGCACCAAAGCGAGGGCTATGACAGCGATGCCATGTATGATGTCACCAGAAACATAATGCTTGGCCAAGGCGTACAAATTCCTTACCCGGATAAATATTGGACTGCAGAAGTATTTCTTGATGGATGTGACAAATACAGCACCGCTTATATGTTTAGTGCGGAGTTGTAGAGGTTATGCGATGTATTGTGCGCGTATAATATAAGCAAAAATATGTATTTGAGTTACTTCACGTCTTTCATAATCGGGAAGCAAATCGAGCTTCCTGATTATGTTTATTAAATAACTACTATTTAGATAGTGCGAAATGCAAAATATTAATATTAGGAGATGCGAGATGATTTTAGAAACAGAAAGACTATACTTAAGAGAAATGCAACAATCAGATTACTCCTCGTTATGTAAAATATTACAGGACGAAGAGGTTATGTATGCCTATGAGGGTGCTTTCACGGATGAAGAAGTTCAGAACTGGCTGGACAAACAATTAAAGCGATATTTAGATAATGGTTTAGGCCTATGGGCGGTCATTTTAAAAGAAACAAATGAGATGATTGGACAATGCGGGCTTACCATGCAAGAGTTCAATGGGAGACAGGTTCTTGAAATAGGCTATTTGTTTCAAAAAGCCTATTGGCATAAGGGTTATGCATCAGAAGCTGCTATTGCTTGCAAGGAATATGCCTTTGAAAAATTAAACACTGATGAGGTGTTTTCCATCATTCGTGATACGAATACCGCTTCTCAGAATGTAGCGATACGAAACGGAATGACGGTAACAGATCAATTTATCAAGCATTATCGCGGCATTGACATGCCACATTTAGTGTATTCCGTTAAGCGCGGCTAATAAGTATAACTCGGGGTTTGCCTCTCCCAAACAGGTTAACGGAAGATAATGTGCCAGCGATCGGGAAAGCACGATTGACTAACATACCTGTAAGGCTTGTAGATATCTACGAGCCTTGCGAATCCTATATAGGAAAGGTACCATTGTCAGACAATCAATCGCTGATCACGTGTAAGGTGATTTGAGGTCTGGATTTATTATATTTATATTTTATAACAGAGGTATTCCATAGTATGTCTCTTATATAAATATTTTTAATTATCTTTTCTTGTTTATTTTTCACTTCTATCAAGCCGCTTATGATGTTTAAACGGTACAATTATAGATAGCAGTAATAAATATCAAAAAATATGACACTCTTTTCAATAAACTGTCTTAGTTTATATCCTCTGCATGTATGTAAAAATATTTTTTCAAACCTTAACTATATACGTAAGCTTATTGATAACAGTTAAAGTTTATAGATTTATAATATATTTATGGACAGTAGAATTTTTATAGGTAGTTAAAGTTTGTAGTTTTCTTCAAAGAAATATGGAAAGTGACAGAATTACGTTAATTAAAGTTTGTAAAAACAAGCTAAGGGTTAGTATATATTAAACTCAGCTTGTTTTTTTATTCGTAATTTTAATTATTTGATATCTTAAGGAATAATCTGGTAATAAAATATTATTTGTATTATAATGTAAGAAATACAATTTTGAATTAATTGGTTATGTTGTGAAGAAATTTAACGACAGATATTAGCAATGGGAAATTGGTCATGTGATATTTTGAATAAAAGATATGAAGTTAACTAATTTTTCTTCAGGTGGTAATTCCATTGAGAATAATGATTTTAAGAAATAACTGATGAAGACAAAAAAATAATTTGGGATTATGCTGCCAACCATATTGCATTTTTAATAAAAAAAAGAAAACTAGTTCGAAAAGGAGTGCCACAATAATGGAATTTACAAAACTCAAAAATAGTCTAGAGTGCTTAGGATATACCGTAAGTGAATTTATTAATGCAGAAGAAGCAACTAAGTATTTAGCTAATCAACTGAGTGATAGAACTATTGGAATTGGAGGTTCGGTTACTGTAGAAGAAATGAAACTGTATGATGCACTGGTGTCTCATAATGATGTGTATTGGCATATGCGATTACCTGAAAACATGAGTGCCATGGAAGCAAGAAAGAGAGCAAATCGGTCAGATTTTTATATTTCCTCGGTAAATGGAATTGCCGAAACAGGAGAAATCATCAATATAGATAATACTGGAAATCGTGTATCTGCAATCAGTTTTGGACATGATAAAGTATATTTAATTATTGGTGAAAATAAAATAGCTTCTAGTTATGAAGAGGCCTTAGATAGAGCAAGAAATATCGCTGCACCCCTTAATGCCAAACGTTTAGGAGTAAAAACGCCATGTGCGATAAAGGGTGATAAATGTTATGATTGTAAAAGTCCGCAGAGAATATGCAGAAATTTTTCTATACTATGGGAGAAACCTACAGGGAGTGAATATGAAGTTATTTTAATACATGAAAAGCTTGGATATTAGATTAATGATGAAGATGTAATGACTTATTATAGCAATAATGCGAAGTTAAAAATGGGACTGTACGAGCATAAGGGGGATAAGACCAATGGATATGGTTGCTATTAAGCAGTTAGCTTACGAGCTTTTGGGTAATAAGAAAAGTCACCCTTGGAAGGAAAAGGGTAATAAATACTATCATGGCGAGAGAGTGGCATCACTAGTTCTTAGTCTTAGAAAGTTAATACTCCCAGAAAATGACAGCCACGATGATATACTTACTGTTGCGGCATGGTTCCATGACATAAGTAATGGTGAGGACAATCATGCGGAAGTTGGAGCAGTAAAAGTCCGTGAAGTTTTGCATGAATATTGTACCAAGGAAGAACTAGATGAAATTTGTTTAATAATATCGGTGCATGATGACCGATATCATGGTCGAGATACCTATTCGGATTATATCAAACTACAACAGGATGCAGATCTTTTGGATCATTTTGGGTCCTATGATATTTGGATACACTTTATTTATTCCAGCGCACATGATCTGGCATTCAATGAGGTCATCGATTGGCTTGTGGATGAACGTCCAAAGGATGATGAAAAATACCTTAGTGAGCTTAATTTCGATATAAGCAGAAAGATTTATAACGAGAAGCGTGATTTTGTAAAGTCTTTTGCAGAGCGTTTTCGAACAGAAGGATCTGGGCAGTTCTGGAATTTAGGTACAATAGTAGCAAATTAAACATCAATAAATTGATTCGAATTATTGCTACATGTGGTTATGACCTCGAATATGGAATAAGTCCTTTTGATGATGGAATTAAACATTCCATTATGCTTATGAAGCAAATAAAGAAAGTAATAATTTGAATACGGAGAAAATGATATGGCAAACGAAATTATTCATATATATGGAGCATCTGGTTCGGGAACATCGACATTAGGAAAATATATAAGAGATAAGTTGGGATATTTTTTTATGGATACAGATGATTATTTTTGGCAACCAACAAATCCACCTTATACTAAAAAAAGAAATATTGCTGAAAGATTAGCAATGATAAAAAGCGATTTAGAAAAAGCGGATAATGTTGTTATATCGGGTTCACTAGTTGATTGGGGAGATGAACTTATACCTTTATTTACACTTGCTATTCGGTTGAAAACGGATACTAATATACGAATCGAGCGATTAAAAAGAAGAGAAAGAGAACATTTTGGCTCGAGAATTGATTTTGGTGGAGATATGTATCAAGACCATATAGATTTTTTAGAATATGCTAATGCTTATGACATTGGAGATATAGGCATGAGAAGTAAAGCAAAGCATGACGAATGGGAGAAGTTGCTTCAGTGTAAAAACATTACTTTAGATGGAAATGAGAGTTTAGAATACAATTTAAAAATAGTAAAAAGATTTATATAAATTTAAATTTTCAAGAAAGCTGTACGCCTGGTTATATGTATCCTTGTTGTAATTTCTCATTATTTACGCAACATAATAAAGACTATTTAAAATAAATTATTAAATATGATATGTATGGAGTAAGTCATAAAGAAGTTGAGGAGAGGACATGGAATGGAATTTACGTTAAAAGAGGCATTTGCGTATTACCAAAGCAGCAAATTAGAAGATTGGATTCAGAAATTTCTGCGTGAAGAAGATGGTATAATGCCAAATCCGAATTTGGCGTTGGCAGATGGATTGCTATTAGAGGACAGGCAGTATTTCTATCCTGTCTGCATTCCGCTGGAATATTTAAAAACAATAAGAACTGAAAAAGATATTTTGGATGAAAATGAATTAAAACATTTTACATATAAGGTTGATGAAATTATCAAAAAGATGTCTGATTGGGATATGCCACCACTTATTGCCCAATACAATGGATGCGATTTTGTATTAACAGATGGAAATCACAGATATAGTGCTTTGAAAAAGATTAGTAAATCAAACTACTATACAATAGTTTGGTGTAATAAAGATATTGCTAACATGACATGGGACATAATGAAACACAGAGGATGGGTAATTAGTTGAATTTAAGTTTCGGAAAATTGTCATGACATAAGGTTTTCACTAATGTTAGTGAATCAAGGTTACATAAAATAGCATTTTTACAAATCAAAAATTTGAGTAATACCAAATGGAAAACATATCAACCAACTTCCCATTATGTCTATCAAGTAAAGCCTTTTAGATAGGAAAATTAGAATTTTAAAGCAATGTTAATGCTTCTACAAATTAGAATATGTGGGGTATAAAGAATGATTCAAGGGATTGCTTTTATTGGGCTGAATGGAGGCGGCAAGTCGACTCTAACTCATGCGTTAGCAAAACAAATAGGTTATTTTGAGATGGATGTGGAAGATTATTATTTTCCTGAGCAAAGAGAATCAAGAAAATGGGCTTTAGAAAATAACAGTTTAGTTGGTACAGATCATTTAGACGAACTTCCTTTTTCGAATCCTAGAACAAAGAGTGAAGTACAAACTGCAATTATGGAGGATATAAAGACTCATCCCAGGTTTATTATTTCTGGAGTTACAATGAATTGGAGTGATGAAATTCTTTCTCGGATTGATATTGCTTTCTGGGTTCAAACGCCACTTGAAGAAAGATTAAAGAGAATTCAAGCGAGGGAAGAAAAAAGGTTCGGAGCAAGAGTTCTTGATGGTGGCGATATGTTTGCACAACAAATGGAATTCCGAAAAGTAGTAAAAAATCGCGATTCAAAAGCAGTTGAAGAATGTGCTATGAAACTTGGTTGTCCTGTTATTGTAATTGATGGATCATTATCTGTGGTACACAATCTAAAGAAAATTATAGATAATCTTAAGAATTTATTGTGAAGAAATAGTTGTAATCTTTATCAACTGGGGAGGGTATACAACTTCCCATTATGTTTATAAAGGTTGAATAAGGAAAGACATCGCAATAATTCACAAAGGTTACTTCTCATTTGTTATATAGTTACTGTTAGCAAAGTGAAATTCATATTATTTTATTATCTAACGTTTGTAAATCAATTCTCATGTTAGAAACTAATGATGCAAAAACAATTTCTAGAACCATTATGTTAGTGACACTCAATTCTATAAAGTAATTGATGTATTAAATATACTTATAAAGAACTAACTGTTAAGGAGAAAATGATTATGGTTAATAAAGCGGAAGATGAGTCTTATTATAACAGCGTAAAATCAGAAATTGATTCATACGCTAAAAAATGGAGATTAACTCATATTGATTTAATAGATAATGGGCGGGAAAGTTGTGTCTTGAAAGCACACTCAGAACAATATGGTAATGTAATAATTAAAAAGCGAAAGACAGTAAAAGTCATAGAAGATGAATTTAATACCTTATCAGAATATAATGGCAGATATTTTTGTAAGATATATGTGGCAGATCTTGTAAATGGAATTCTTATAGAAGAACAGGTACTACCGGGAACCGAGTTAATCAAAGAAGAATCTCTGGACAAGCGTCTGAAGGTATTCAGTTCAATCCATAAAGGGCTTCATATCACGCCCTCTAAGCAGTACAAGTTTCCCACTTATTATGATTGGGTGAGTAAGGCAACCAGATACATAGAAACCAGAGAAGATCATAAAGAATTATGTATGTATATGCAGAAGGCGGAGGACATTTGCAAGGAGCTTTTTACCCTTTATCCGCGCAAATTACTTCTGCATGGTGATTTGCATCACTATAATATTTTGCGGAATAACCAGAACGGATATACCTTAATTGATCCGAAGGGGGTTATTGGGGATTCGATTTTTGATATCCCTCGGTTCTTATTAAACGAGATGGAGGATGAGTTAGATAAAAAGTTGTTTGATAAAATTAATTATGCTATTACAGTGATCGGAGAAAAGCTTGGTATTCCTACAAATATTATAAAGAAAACATTTTATATAGAAATGGCTATGGCAGAGTGCTGGATGGTTGAGGATGGCGAACTGGCAAGCTTGGATAAGGTGATTTTTGCAGAAAGGGTTCTCAATGCTTAATTAACTCATAGAAGGTCTATGAACTAAGCCGATAAGCTAATATCTATAAGAGAAAGCTTTAAAAAAATAATTGGTTACGCAATCTTACAACAACGAACTTCCCATTATGTCTATTGATGATAGTGAGCTAATATTTGTTAAGCATGATAACAACAAACTACATTTAATTTTGGAAGGAGAAAAACAGATGAACATATGGAGTGAGATGTATAATAGGGCAAAACGAGTTCAAAATTCAAGGACAATCTCACCATTTATTGATGCAGGGGGAGTTGCTGCAGCTATATTAACCGTTAACAATAATATTTATGTTGGCGTTTGTATTGATACAAGTTCTTCTCTTGGAATGTGCGCTGAGAGAAACGCAATTGCAAATATGATAACCAATGGAGAAAATAAAATAACGAAAGTCCTTGCAATTATGCCTGACGGTAAGATCGGTCCTCCTTGTGGAGCTTGCAGAGAATTTATGATGCAATTGGATAAGGACAGTAAAGATATTGAGGTGTTAATGGATTTTGATACTTTAGAAACAATGAAGCTTAGTAAATTATGCCCTAATTGGTGGACAGATAGTCGTTTTAACCTATCTGAGTAGCATGATTATGAATAATTGAGAAGTTAAGAGCATTTCCAATTATGTTTATAAACATATCAGACATGGAAAGATAAGATGCAACGAAATTGGTTTAAAATACGAAGCAGAAAATTTATATTAGTGGAGGAATAAAATATGCTAATACCTCATTTACATTTCGACGGAAATTGCGTGGAAGCGATTGACTTGTATGAAAAGGCCTTTAATACAAAAGTAGACACAGAATCAATTGATTATATGTCTGATGGTAAAAATATAGCTCACGCAGTTATGAAAATTCATGGTATAGAGGTATTTTTAAATGATGCACAGAAATTTTTGAATGATACATTCGGAATAAATGGTAGTGCCCATTTAATAATTACATTTAATACAGTAGATGAATTGCTTTCTTGTTATGAAATTTTAAAATCAGATGATAAAACCTCACCGTTTTATGAAACTCCATACAGTAAACTGGTAGGTAATTTCAATGATAAATTCGGTGTTTTTTGGGGGTTTATGGTGACCACATAATAAGCATAATCTGGCGTTAGTTTTATACGCTTTCGTTTTCGACTGCGTAGTAGAAAATATACAAAATGGGGGATACAATCGAAGATGTACAGGTCAATGATGCAGGTATATGTGAATGAAAGTGATAAGGCGGTAGAGTTGTATCAAAAAGCATTTGATGCTGAGTTAGTGGCGAGCTATCCTAACGATGACGGGACTTTTATGCATGCTGAACTTGATATATATGGACAGATATTAGCGGTATCTGAAGCTCTTAAGGATGAAAAAAGAATTACGGGAACAACTATGCAATTTTGCTTGCATTTTGGGGAAGGTAAAGAAAAATTAGTTCAAGAAGCATATAATGTTCTTAAAAAGAGTGCTAATATTCTTTGCCCAATAGGCCCATGCCCATTTAGCACATTGATGTTTGGCTTAATCGACCAATATGGTGTTAGTTGGTGTATTTTCGTGTAATGTAACATTGCAGTATACGCATTATGCGAACTTAATTTACCTTGACAAATTCCAATCTGTAGAGTGCTTCGCTGTTTTTATAAATTGAGAAGCTAAACCGAACTTCCCATTGTTTAAACGGACAAGTCTTCGAGTGGGAAATTCTATTAAGTTGAATGGGTATTCTTGTATTGTGATTAAATAGACTACATAGGAAATAAAACTAAAAAATGTGAGGATTTGAGAGGACAATTATGAAAATACAGATTAATGACAATATTATTAAGCATTATTTACGCAATGTTTATTTTATTAATGGACACAGTTATGCAGGAAAATCAACTATGGTTAAAATGCTTTCTGAGCGATATGATATGATATTTTGTGGTGAAAATTACCATGATGCATTTCCAAGAGAGAAGTTGTCACGATGGAAACAACCTGGCTTATGTTATTTTGATACAATGAGTGGTTGGGAAGAGTGGTTAAATATGACACCAGAAGAGCATTGGAATTGGACAAATAATGTGTCTCAGGAATGTATTGAAATAGAAATCCTTGAATTATTAAGATTAGCTGCAAGTGGAAAGAAAGTAATAGTAGATACGAATATTCCCCCTGATGTATTACGTGTAATTTCAGATTATAACAATGTGGCAATAATGCTTTGTGATCCACCTGATATTTGTGCGACGCGTTTTTTTGAACGAGATGATCCGGACAAAAAATTTATGTTGGAACAAATTAAGTTGTGCAAAGATCCTGAAACAACACTCAAAAATTTCAATTCATGGGCGTTATATCATCCACCAATTGAAATTGACTGGCATACCACGGGATTTTTCACGTATACCCGTTCGAATTTTGAAACAGATACACGAGAAGAAATGCTTGAGGCATTGGCAACACATTTTTGCCTTTGTAGAGAACAATAATTTGAATGTTCTGACAGTATAGAAGGTATCAGATGGATATAGAAAAATGGATTAATTAAAAGCCTTATCATAAAGAATATCAAAAACACTTCAGTGTGATGATATGAAGTATCCTTGAGACAATATTTACTAGAGGAGATTAAATATAAACTTCCCATTATGTTTATTAGGCATATGTATTACTCAAAATTGAAGAATTAATGGGTTTGTATTTTTTGCAAATTGCGAAGTAAAATATAATTCCCATTATGCTTAAGAAGTAAACTTAACGCATAGACAAATTTGAATTTTTAGGGATGGTAAATTTAAGTTATTCCTTAAAATGAAATGCGTAAAAACTTGTAGCAATGGAGGTACAAAATGAATAAGATTATTTCGGACATTTCTGACTACATATTTGTTGCTGATAACCCTCAAAAAGTAGATGCAATATTTCTTCCGGGAGGGTCTTATCCTGAAATGCCAGAATATGCGGCTGAACTATTTCATAAAGGATATGTCCGCGTTCTTGTTCCGTCTGGTGGTATAAGTATAAAGCGAGATAAGTGGCAGGGAGTAAGTTCGAAAGCAGAAATATATACTGAAAATTATAATTCGGATTGTGAATTTTTCACGGATGTTCTCGTTAAAAATGGTGTAACTCGAGAGGCTATTATTTGTGAAAATCAATCTCAGCATACCCGTGATAATGCATTCTTATCGCGAAAAGTCGTTGATGAAATGGGATTAGAAATAAAAAGCGCAATGATTGTTTGTAAAGCATTTCATGCAAGAAGATGTTTAATGTTATATCAAATGGCATTTCCAGAAGTATCGTTCATTGTTTGCCCTGTTCATTGTTACAATATTACTAAAGAAAACTGGTTTACAACGGAAAAGGGTATTGATAGGGTCTTGGGCGAACTTGCACGTTGTGGGAATCAGTTTGTAGGTGATGTGAAGTCTTATTTATCCTCTGTTAAAAACAGTTAGTAAGAAAAGGGTAAATTACTATTTGTCGAGTTGTCGTAACTTCCCATTATGTTTATTAAAGTTATAAGCAATCTAAAAGCAACAGGTAAATTTGAGTTTGAACTGTTCATTATTAATATACTGCAAAGGAGTCCCACATGGAAATAATTAATACAACTTCTTTAAACGATTTTATTTTGGCTTTATCCTCAAAAGAACCTGTTCCCGGTGGCGGTGGGGCAAGTGCTCTAGTTGGCGCAGTCAGTGTTGCGCTTTGCTCTATGGTAGCAAATCTTACGTCAGGTAAAAGGAGCTATGCAGAATACCAATCGGATATTGATAGTATGATTTCGCGTACATCAAAATCAATTTCAAACCTTTTGATTTTAATTGAAAAAGACGCAGTAGTATTTGAACCGCTTTCTGCGGCTTATGGAATTTCAAAAGATGACCCAAACAGAGATGATATTCTTGAAAATGCACTTGTCGCCGCTTGCTCCGTTCCGATGGAGATATTAAAAGAAATGGCAAGCATTATTGATGTTATTGAACAGCTTGCTATCAAAGGCTCAAAACTTGCCGTTAGTGATGTAGGCGTTTCAGCTTCTACATGTCGCTCTGCTATTGAGGGAGCAATCATGAATGTTTACATCAACACCAAGCTGATGAAAAATCGTGATTATGCTGAACAAGTAAACAAAGAGGCTGATTTTATTTTCCAAGATAGCGTAAACAGGTGTAAACGAATCTACAAACAGGTAACAGATGAACTGAGGGGGGTATAATGCAAGAATTAAAAGGGATGCCGGTTGCAAATGCGATTACTGAACACATAAAAAAGCAAGTAGAAAAACTGAGTGAAAAACAAATTGTTCCGAAACTTGCTGTTATTCGTATTGGCGAACGGGAAGATGATATTTCTTACGAAAAAGGGATTTTAAAACGATTTTCCGCTGCGAATGCTATCGTTGAGGTTATCGCCTTGCCATCCGAAACAAAACAAGATTTTCTTGAAGAAATAATCGCATCTCTAAACAAGGATATTTCGGTGAACGGAATACTTTTGTTCCGTCCTTTGCCAAAGCACCTTTCACAAGAACGAATCAAAGAGCTTATTGCAAAAGAGAAAGATGTTGACGGTATGGGAACCGTAAATAATGCGTATGTTTATGAAGGAAACAAAGAAGGCTATGCTCCTTGTACAGCTCAGGCTGTCATGGAGGTCCTTGATTTTTATGGTATTGATATAGTGGGTAAAAAGATAACAATTATTGGACGCAGCTTGGTTGTGGGCAAACCGCTCGCAATGCTTTTACTTGGTAGAAATGCAACAATAACAGTTTGCCATACAAAAACGCTTAATATTGCAGATGAAAGCAAAAAAGCAGATATTCTAATTGCTTGTGCGGGTTTGGCAAATATGGTTGGCGTTGATTTTACAAACCGTGAGCAGACTATAATAGATGTGGGTATCAATATGGTGAATGGAAAGTTATGCGGTGATGTGGATTATGAGGCTGTCGCGCATAATGTGGCGGCATTAACGCCTGTACCCGGCGGTGTTGGAGCGGTAACAACATCTGTATTATTGAAAAACACAGTAAACAGTGCAATGAAAACATTATTTCTTAACTATTAAGCATTATATGAAGTGAGACAAATCCATACTATAGAAGTTTTGAGGGTGCTATTGTATCAATTGATGAGTTAATAAAAAAGCAATATACAAGAGTTATCTGTTGAGATGTTTTGCTTTGCTGTCGTCCTCAAACGCTAACTATAGATTATTTATAACTGGAGGTTGAGTAAATGAAATACTTCAAAAAAATTATTGGTAAACGCTTATATCTCTCACCAGTAAACATCGACGATGCGGAGAACTACATAAAATGGATGAACGACGAGGCTGTTGCCATTAATTATGGTCAATATTCATTGGTAGTAACGTCGAAAAGTGATATGAAATGGCTTTTTGAGCCGGGAAGTGGAGTTCATCGCTACGCCATAGTGCTCCTTGACGGTGACGTATTAATTGGTAGTATCAGCCTTCACGACATCAATCACATCAACCGTACGGCCTTCATCGGTATTTTTATTGGCGAGGAGGAACACCGGAGCAAGGGTTACGGTGCTGAAGCTATCCGGTTAATCCTCGAATATGGATTTAAAACAATGAATCTTAACAACATCATGCTCTCCGTCCATGAGGACAATTTAGCAGGCATCACTTGTTATAAAAAGGTGGGATTCAAAGAAGCAGGACGACGACGTGAGTGGGTATTCAAGAACGGAAAATACATAGATGTGATTTACATGGATATACTGGCTCGCGAGTTTGAGGAGTAATGGATGATTGTACTACATCCATGTTAAATGAGCATAATCAGAAGATCTTTTAATTCGCCTTCGTTGTTAGATGTGAATTATTGATAACTTATTCTCCGGAGACCAGCTATGAAAAGTCAACCCTAAATTAGCATAAAAGTTGTTTTTGCTTCTGACCAGAAAAAGCCCTCGATGAGGGCGTCTAAAAAATATATGTAAATGGTCAGTTGTTACTCTAGATTGAAAGCAAACAGTGATATTGATGAGTCAAATTATGATCTTTCAAACCAATGGATTACAAGCTCTTATTGTTTTTATTGGCATACGGTCGATATTCCAGTTAAAGGATTAGCATATTGAGATATTACTTTGATACCACCAAAATCTTTTGATTCAGTAATCGAAAAAACAATTAATATTACGGAACTTTTGTTGTTAAGGAATTACTGTTGAAAGCTAAAGGTGACAATAAATATGTGATTCATTTTGGGATATAACTTCCGATCTGTAGGGTAGTTGTACTTCCAATTATGTTTATTAACATATACCTCCAAAGTAATATGGAATTGATATTATTCTTATGTTATATATAAAGGAGTAGAAATGAGATGTATAATATTGACATAATCAAGGAAACATTTGAAGGCCAAATGAACAAAACAGTGAAATCTATTCACAAAATTGAAGAAGTACCTAATAACCAAGTCTTCAAAATTTATACAGAATTACAGCCTTACATATTCAAAATATACAGTAGTGGATGGCCGGAAGATGGCAAGTTACCTTTTGTTGCCCACATGCTCGATGAGTATAAAATCCCGCATGCAGAGCTCTTTGTGTTCAATCGGGAAGATAATAACTTCCCAAATGGTTATTTGATAGAGGAATGTCTTCAAGGAATAACCGCTGACAGGATTATAATGTCCCATGATGAAACTATTATGTTGTTTGACAAACTCGCAGTATTAGTATCACAGGTGCATCAGATAAGGGTGAAGAACTTTGGATATACTGGTACCGGTGTAGCCATGTGGACAACTTTTTCAGATTTTATATATGACATGTTCAATGACTGCACCTCTAGCTTAAGAACGAATAACTTAATTTCCGCTACTAGGTTGGAAGCAATAAGACAGGAACTTCATAAAAGATTGATAGTATGCGATCAATTTCCTTCAGTGCTTTGCCATGGCGATCTTTCAACCAAAAACATAATTGTTCATTCAGATGGAATAGTATTAATCGACTGGGATGATACACAATCGCTTTGCTGGATGGCTGACATCGCTCGCCTGACTTTTTGGATGAAGTTGAACTACGACGATGATACTGCCGATACCTACCGAAAGGTTTTTCTAAATCGATATGAAACGGAGTACGACAAAAGAATCTTTCACGAAGTAGAGGACGCGCTTCATGTTTGGTATGGTTTGGATTATTTAAATTTTTCTGTTGGGAACCCTCAATATCAATACGAAAAAGTGAATGCAATATTACAAAATTCTTTAAAACAATGCAATATGGAAGTGCTATAAAACCAACTTCCCATTATATTTATTAATGACAATGAAAAATATAAATTATTTGGAGGTTTTATGATTAATCATAAAGGAACGCAAACAATAAAGACCAAGCGACTTATACTTCGTAAATTTACAGTAGATGACAGCCAAGACGCTTTTGAAAAATGGACCAACTCTCCTGAGATTTCAAGGTTTGTCATGAAATGTCCGCATAATGAATTAGTAGAAACAGAACAACTGTTGACAGAATGGGTTAATAGTTATAAGAATGCAGACTTTTACATGTGGGGGATAGTCTTTGAAGATGAACTAATAGGTTATATATGTGGGAACGAATTAAACGAAGACATTAGAAGTATTTGTATTGGATATTGTATTACAAAATCCCATTGGAATAAAGGAATAACCACCGAAGCCACTAACGCGGTTATAAACTATTTTTTCTCTTTGGGATTTAATAGGGTTTTTTCATATCACAATCAACTCAATCCTGGGAGTGGAAGAGTAATGCAAAAATGTGGCATGCAATTTGAAGGAAGAATCCGCGGTGGCTCGCTTCTTGCCGGAGAAATTTGTGATTGTATGCAATATGCTATTTTAAAAGAAGATGCATGAGTGAGTAAGCAAACTTAGAAGTTGATATGAACTTCCCATTATGTTTATTATATAACTTTCGTAATGATTGTTTCACAACTTTTTTTATTATGAATATTGTGAATATTTGATGGGAAAATTGCAAACTTTTGCTTATGTTTTCAAACTTTAGTGTACTTTTTTCAAACTTTATTGGTATGATACACAATTCCCCCAAAATCTTATCCAAATGTTCTCTCTTTACATAGAACAAATGTTCTGATATAATGAACTCAAAAGGAGAACATATGTATGGATAATTTGATCTTTCATATTGATGTCAATTCGGCTTTCCTCAGTTGGGAAGCCGTTTATCGACTGCACATCCTTGGAGAAAAGACGGACCTGCGTGAAATTCCCTCGGCAGTGGCAGGAGATGTTAAGAAACGACACGGAATTATTTTGGCAAAATCGACACCGGCGAAGAAGTGCGGTGTTAGAACAGGTGACACCATCAGTGATGCGAGGCGTCTTTGCCCTGATCTGGTGTTGGTGCCGCCGCACTATGATTTATATGATACCTGCTCGAAAGCCTTCATGGAGATACTGCGTGAGTTCTCGCCCTGCGTGGAGCAATATTCGGTGGATGAGGCATATTGCGATATGACCGGAACAGTAGGGCTCTACGGCTCGGCGGTGGTTGCCGCGAATCTGATGAAGGACCGGATCCACAATGAGCTGGGGTTTACGGTGAATGTGGGAATTTCCTCGAATAAATTACTGGCGAAGATGGCTTCGGACTTTAAGAAGCCGAATCTGGTACACACCCTGTTTCCCGGAGAGATGGAGAAGAAGCTCTGGAAGCTGCCGGTAGAGGAGCTGTTCTAC
>JAEZKL010000137.1 GCA_023415475.1 Bacillota bacterium
ATTATAGGGCAGATATCAATGTGCCTTAATTAAATTTGGCCCAAAATAAGCTTATGCCAGTAAAAAGTCTTTATAAAAAATCTCTATTAAATTTTCAAGGTTCAAATAACTTAACTTAATGACATTGCGCTTGGATGAAGTACGTAATGGTACATAAGGTCCTAAAATACAGGACCTAAGTACCAACGACTTCATACAGTTGCTCATCGAACTATATTCTGCATCACGTTAAAGCCTGTGCGTAGATGTGCAAATTGACAAATGTAAGTTATTTGTATGGCTTTTAACACTCCAATCAAGGATATGTTAATATAAAATATTCTGCTGCAGCTTCAATATAGATGAAAGCTTTTAAGCCTTTATTATAGTCTACTCTTAAAATCTTCATATCCGAACTGTCTTATCAGCTTTATTCCTTCTGTCTCGGTGTTCAGGTAGATGGAGGGTAGATTTATCCCGTTAAAGGTATTGTTCTTCACCATGGAATAGATGGCCATATCACAGAATACCAGTCGGTCTCCTACCTGAAGTGGCTCCCGGAAGGAGTAATCTCCGATTACATCACCGGCAAGGCAGGTAGGTCCACCCAGGCGATAAGTATAGGGATATTCTCCTGGTTTTCCGGAATCCATGATATTCGGCCGATAAGGCATCTCCAGAACATCCGGCATATGACAGGCTGCCGAGGTATCCATAATGGCAATCGGTATTCCGTTTTCATTCAATTCCTGTACCGTACTTACCAGAAAGCCCGCATTCAAGGCTACTGCTTCTCCCGGTTCCAGATATACCTGTACCTGATAGGTCTCCTTAACATGGTTGATACATCGAACGAGGGTCTCTATATCGTAATCAGTTCTTGTGATATGATGTCCACCACCGAAATTAATCCATTTCATCTGTGCCATCAAATTACCGAACTTCTCTTCCACTTTCTCAAGTGTTCTCTCAAGAACATCCGAATTCTGCTCACACATTGTGTGAAAATGCAGGCCATCTATGCCGGTAAGATCAACACCTTCCAAGGCTGAGCTTTTGATACCGAAGCGTGAGCCTGTAAAGCAGGGATTATACATATCTGTTTCAATCTCAGAGTATTCCGGATTGATTCTCAGTCCGCAGGATACCTTCTTAGGGCTGCTTAAAATCTTTTTTTTATATTTCTCCCATTGGGCAATGGAATTTAATACAATATGGTCGCAAAGGTCAATAATCTCATCAAACTCCTGCTCCTTATAAGCCGGAGAAAAAATATGAACCTCTTTTCCCATCTCCTCGGCACCCAGCTTTGCTTCGAATAATGAGCTGGCGGTTGTTCCGCTCAGGTATTTTCCGATTAAGGGATATGTGGAGTACATGGAATACGCTTTTTGAGCCAACAAAATCTCGCATCCGGTGCGTCCCATGACAGAACGCATTATCTCCAGATTACTACGTAACAGAGCTTCATCAACGACATAGGAAGGGGTGACAACCTTGTTAAAATTAATATTCATAAAGTGCTCCTTTCCAACCCTTTAAGTGAGTTTGTGCCAAGTGAGCCTTTTACACTTTGAAGACGCAGGCACAAACTTGGAAATGTGAAAATCGCTTTTTATTTTCACATTACCATCTCAGGGTTGAAGCTTTCCTTCCAAGGCAAACCGCAGCGGTTCAGCTCTGCCATGAACGGATCGGGGTCCATCTCCTCTACGTTGTATACACCGGGCTTCTTCCAGCTTCCCTCTAATACCATCTTTGCTCCGATCATTGCCGGAACGCCGGTAGTATAGGAAATCGCCTGAGAACCAACCTCTCTGTAGCATTCCTCGTGATCACATACATTATATACATAGTAGCTTACTTCTTTACCGTCCTTCACACCGGTATAGATACAGCCGATGTTCGTCTTTCCCTTAGTTCTGGGACCTAAGGAAGCAGGATCCGGAAGTACAGCCTTCAGAAACTGTAACGGAATAATCTGCTGACCCTCAAAATTAATAGGTTCAATAGAGGTCATACCAACATTCTCAAGCACTCTCAAGTGAGTAATATACTTTTCTGAAAATGTCATAAAAAAGCGAATTTTCTTCACCCCGGGAATGTTGATCGCTAAGGATTCCATTTCCTCATGATGCAACAGATACATATCCTTCGGACCGATCTCCGGGAAGTTGTAAACTCGCTTTACCTCCAGGGGCTCTGTCTCATGGAACTTGCCATTCTCAAAGTAGCTGCCCTTGGCGGTAATCTCACGGATATTGATCTCAGGATTGAAATTTGTTGCAAAGGGATATCCGTGGTCACCTGCATTTGCATCCAGGATATCGATGGTATGGATCTCATCAAAATAATGCTTTAAAGCGTAAGCAGAGAATACCTGGGTTACCCCTGGATCAAAGCCACAGCCGAGAATAGCGGTAATTCCTGCCTTCTCAAAGCGCTCCTTATATGCCCACTGCCATTTGTACTCGAACTTAGGAATATCCTTCGGCTCGTAGTTGGCAGTATCCAGATAATCCACCTTAGTAGCAAGGCAGGCATCCATAATGGTCAGATCCTGATACGGTAATGCTACGTTAATTACAATATCGGGCTTAAATTGATTAATCAGTGCAATCACCTCATCGGTATTGTCCGCATCCACTTGAGCTGTGGAAACCTTTGTTTTGTAACCCTTTGCTTCTACCTGTGCCTTGTAGGCATCGCATTTTGATTTAGTTCTGCTTGCAATACAGATTTCCTCAAATACATCTGAATTCTGACAACATTTATGAATTACTACTCCGGCAACTCCGCCGGCTCCAATAATCAATGCTTTGCTCATCGTCATTTCTCCTTTAATCGTAAAATATTCATTGTAACAATATATTATCTATCACTTAACGCGCATTTATCTACTACCCAAACGCTATCCTTTGTATTATGAATATTGCTACAGCTGTAAAAGCAGTTCACGAAGCAGCTTACAGGCAAGTGCTGTAGATGCACCGCTTTGGTCATATACAGGGGATAATTCATTCATATCCATCGCTACGATATTCAGCACGAACACCTTATTCAAGGCGTGTATCAGCTCCATGAAGGTTACTCCGCCGGCTTCCGGTGTGCCGGTTCCGGGAAATACGGAAGGGTCCAGTACGTCAAGATCGATGGTTAAGTAAATCGGTTTCCCCTTAAGACCTTCCACCACCTGATCGATCCGGTCCAGGTTAAACTTCTGGGTAAATACATGGTCTTTCGCCCAGAGAAATTCCTCGCGATCACCGCTTCGGATTCCGAATTGGAAGATTCTATCATCTCCAACAATATCATGGCAGCGTCTCATTACACTGGCATGGGACAGCTTCTCACCAAGATAATCATCGCGAAGATCCGCATGTGCATCAAAATGGATGATATGAAGCTCCGGATACTTCTTCGCTACCGCCCGGATGCTTCCCAGGGTAACCAGATGCTCACCACCAATCATCAACGGTTTCTTGTTATCCTCTATGATGGTTGTTGTCATCTCTTCAATCGAACTCAATACTCGCTCTGTATTGCCAAAGCCAAATTCCAGATCTCCTGCATCAAAGATACGGCAATCCAACAGATCCTTATCCAAATATGGACTGTAGGTCTCTATCCCATAGCTTTCATTGCGAATTGCTGCACTAGCGAAGCGGGTACCAGGGCGGTAGGAAGTGGTCCCGTCAAATGGAGCTCCGAATAATACAATATCGCTGTCTTCATATTCATGATCACAGGCAATAAAGGTATGGATATTTCTATTCATATTCATTTAACTGCTCCTTTACGTAATTGGGAAGTGCAAAGCACCCGACATGAAGCTTCGTATTATAGTATTTTGTCTTTAATCCAATTGAATTCCAAGCATCCTCCTTCAGATCCCGTATCGGATCATAATGCTTGCTCGCATACCCGAACAGCCAATGTCCGCTGGGATAAGTCGGAATATGTGCCTGATAAACGAAAGCAATGGGAAAGGTTTCCTTAATTCTCTGATGAGCACGCTTCATTGCATCCACATAGGAGGCATAAAAGGTACTCTCATGCTGATTCACCAAGATACCGGTGTCGGTCAGCGCATTATAGCAGTTACCGTAAAATTCCTTGGTAAACAGACCTTCTCCCGGTCCAAAGGGATCGGTCGAATCTACTAAAATCAAATCATATTCATTCACTCTACGACGCACGAATTTTAGCCCGTCTTCATAATAGATGTGAACTCTGGGATCGGTGAGCTTCTCGGCTGTCTGAGGCAAATGCATTTTGCAGGCCTCCACTACCATCTCATCGATCTCAACCATATCTATACGTTCAACCTGGGGGTATCTGGTCAGCTCACGTATCGTTCCGCCGTCACCGGCACCTATTACAAGCACCTTCTTAATATCCAGATTCGTAGCCATCGGTACGTGAACAATCATATCATGATAGATAAATTCGTCCTTTTCCGTTACCATCAGGCATCCATCCAAGGTTAAAGCACGGCCGAATTCCTCTGTATCAAGAATTGCGATATGTTGAAAATCACTCTGTTTACTGTATAGCTGCTCTTTTACCTTTAAAGATAATCTCACATGCTCCGAATGATGCTCGGAATACCATAGCTCCATGTACAAACACCTCGCCTTTCTTTACCTTTGTCTAAAAGTCGTAACAGTTCAACCATAAGTTCGATTTCTCATCATATTTGCATGGCTGAACTGTTAACAATATTAATATGTTCAACCTTCATGTCCTGTGGTCCGGTCAGTGAGCTTCCCTTTTCCTTCGCATACATAATATAATCGATGATATCCTTGGTGATACGCTCTCCGGGAGCAAGAATCGGGATTCCAGGAGGATAACACATTACAAATTCTCCTGAGATATATCCGATGCCATCCTTTAGGAGAACAGATTTCTTATCACTGTAAAATGCCTTCTGAGGTGTCAGCTCCACAATAGGATCAATATATTCATGATTTAGCATACCCACCTTGTCCTTGCCATAGATCCGCTTAATCTCGGATAAAGCGGACACTAACCGTTCTATCTCAAAGGCACGGTCTCCTGCCGTAATAACAGCGAGGATATTACCGATATCTCCGAACTCAATCTGAATATCATATTCATCTCTTAGAAGATCATAGACCTCTACACCTGCCAGACCAATCTCTCCGGTATGGATGGAGAGCTTTGTACGATCAAAATCATAAACGGTATCGCCATCGATCAATTCTTTGGAAAAGGCATAATAACCACCGCACTTATTAATCTCATTTCGGGCATACTCTGCAAGATCGATTGTCTTTGCTACAATTTCCTTGCCGTTCAACACCATATTCTTTCTTGCCAGATCCAGAGAGGATAATAACAGATAAGAGCCGCTGGTGGTCTGGGTCAGGTTTATGATCTGTCTGACATAGCCGGGGTCAATATCATTTTTTGAGATCAGGAAGGAGCTCTGTGTCAAGGAGCCTCCGGTTTTATGCATACTGACTGCCGCCATATCGGCACCGGCAGCCATGGCGCTGATTGGAAGACCTTCTCCAAAATAAAAATGCGCTCCATGGGCTTCGTCCACCAGCACCTTTATGTTATATTCATGAGCCAACGCAACGATTTCCTTTAAATTAGAACAGATTCCGTAATAGGTCGGGTTATTGATTAGAATAGCCTTTGCCTGTGGATGCTCTATAATGGTTCTCTTTATATCGTCCACTGACATTCCCAACGGAATACCTAACTGATGATTGACTCCCGGATTAACATAAACCGGGATGGCACCACATACAACCAGCGCATTGATGGAGCTGCGATGAACATTACGGGGCATGATGATCTCTTCACCTGCCTTGCAGGAGGACATGATCATAGCCTGTACCGCAGCTGTTGTACCGTTAACCATAAAAAAAGCCGCATCTGCACCAAACGCCTCAGCGGCCAGCTCCTCAGCAGCTTTTATGACCGAGACCGGATGAATCAGATTGTCTAACGGCTTCATGGAATTCACATCTACCTTCAAGCAATCGATTCCTAGAAATTCGGTAAGCTCAGGGGTTCCTCTTCCGCCCTTATGTCCTGGTACATCAAAAGGTACAACACGGTTTCTTTTATGTTTTAATAACGCTTCGTGAATGGGTG
>JAEZKL010000148.1 GCA_023415475.1 Bacillota bacterium
AAAATCTTACCATATCTGTAGAGATTGGTGATAAGGAGGAATAGAACATGGCAAGAATTAAAGGCGGATTAAACGCTAAGAAAAGACATAATAAAGTATTAAAGCTGGCTAAGGGTTACAGAGGTGCTAGATCCAAGCAGTATAGAGTAGCAAAGCAGTCAGTTATGAGAGCTTTAACTTCTTCTTTCGCTGGTAGAAAAGAAAGAAAGAGACAGTTCAGACAGTTATGGATTGCAAGAATTAATGCAGCTGCAAGAATGAACGGCTTATCCTACAGCAAGTTAATGCATGGTTTAAAGGTAGCTAACGTTGAAATTAACAGAAAAATGCTTGCAGATATGGCAATCAATGATGCAGCAGGCTTCACAGCTTTAGCTGAGGTTGCTAAGTCTAAATTAGCATAAATCGATTAAAAGATATAATAACAAAGAGTAATTGTATTCGGTTTACTCCATAGGGAGTATACCGAAGTGCAGTTACTCTTTTTTTGATACATGATTCATAAAAAGTTTGCAAGGCTAACTTTTTTGAAAACCTCTATAAGTGAGCAAAGTTAGCCGCATATATACAAATTGGGATAATATATTTTCTAATAAGTCTATATAATTATAAAGTGAAGGATATATTTTGAGATTCTCTTATTGAAGCGTAACAGAATGCAGCATGAGCATATCCGTGTTTTAGTAAGGCACTTGGAAATGGGGTGGAAAATATGACAACTCAGGATAGGGAGAAGATCACCAGCGAGGATTTTGCAGATCTTTTAATTACTTATAGCGGAGATCAGAACATTTTGAAGCAGTTTCAGAATGATACAATACATATCATTAATTTTTTTAATGCAGTGGTTCATGTCCCGGCTTCGGAGATAACCGTAAATACGATTGTTCAGCTGGGATACTCGGTAATGCCTTCCCTCTTAGGTTTGATCAGTGAGGCGAGTCTTGAGGCATCCGGTATTCTCCGTCTACGGAATATACCGACCCTAAATCTTCGCGGTCAGGGGGTGCTGATTGGTATCATTGATTCCGGTATAGATTACCGAAATCCGATTTTCCGGAAGGAGGATGGTACAACAAGAATCGCTGCAATCTGGGATCAGACCATAATCAGTGATAATTACCCAGAGGGTACCTTTTATGGGACGGAATATACAAGAGAGCAGATCAATGAAGCTTTACAAAGTGAGGATCCGCTTTCGATCGTTCCGGTGACGGATGAGATCGGCCATGGTACTATGATAGCAGGAATCGCAGCAGGTAATGCAGTCCCCGAAAGCGGCTTCTACGGCGTGGCTCCGGATGCAGAGCTGGTGGTGGTAAAGCTAAAACAAGCAAAGCGATATCTTCGTCAGTTCTTCCTTGTACCTGAGGATGTGCCCTGCTATCAGGAAAATGATATCATATTTGCTGTTGATTATGTCATGAGGACAGCGATCAGTCTAAATCGTCCTATGGCGGTGTGTATTGCCTTAGGAACCTCCCAAGGGGCGCATGATGGACGAGGTACCTTGAGTAGTTATCTGTCACTTCAGGCAGAAGTGATTGGATTTAGTTTTCTTGTAGCCGCCGGTAACGAGGGGAATACCAGAAGACATTTCCTTGGGACCATTGATCCGAATATAGGCAAGGATACCATCGAGCTTTTCGTCGGAGAGAATGAACCAGGCTTCTCCATGGAGATATGGGGAAATACACCGGGGGTGTACTCCATTGATATCCAGACCCCGTCGGGGGAATATGTACCACAGATCATTCCGCGACTGGATGAGAACAGAGATATTTCCTTTATATTTGAGAGGACTGAGATTTCAGTGGATTATCAGATTATCGAATCACAAAGCGGAGATCAGCTTATTTTAATACGGTTAAAAAATCCGAGTACCGGAATATGGCGGATCGGAGTTTATGCGAGAGGGACCTTATCGACGGGCTTTCATGCCTGGCTTCCAATGGCGAATTTTATCTCGGATAATACCTATTTTATCCGCTCTAACCCATATACAACAATATTGTCGTTGGGAAATTCCAGAGTGCCAATCACGGTCACCGCATATAATATAGAAGATGACAGCCTTTATCTGAATGCCAGCCGTGGATATACAAGAACCGGAGTGATTAAACCGGAGATTGCCGCGCCGGGTGTCAATATTCTGGCACCGACGCCAGAACAAGGCTTTGCTGCAGTTACCGGAACCAGTGCCAGTGCCGCACATACCGCAGGAGTGGCCGCGATGCTGCTTGAGTGGGCAATCGTCCGTGGCAATCAACCCAATCTTAATACAGTGGATATGAAGATTTTCATGATACGCGGTGCAAGGCGCGAGCTGGATATCCAATATCCGAACAGGGACTGGGGTTATGGGATATTAGATGTCTATAATATATTTGATACATTGAGGGCCGTAGGGTCACCAATATAATTTGAAATGTCGAGCAGTTAAGAAGCATGAGTAAGAGTAATAGGATATTCGGATAGAAATACGAGTTGGAGGTGGGGTATCGGATGACGGAAGAAGAGAGACGAAGAATAGTAAGCGATGAGTATACAGACTTTATTGTAGAGTATAGCGAGAATCCGAGGGCTTTTGAGCAATTTCCCGATGCGGTTGTACATATCATGAATACTCGCTTTGCTATCGTTTATGTTCCGGTATCCCAGTTGACAGCACGCACTATTAGTCTGTTTGGCTATTCGGTGCTTCCTTCCTGCTATGGTTTGAGCAGTGAGATAAGCTTGGAAGCTTCGGGGATCACGAGGTTACGTCGTATCCCTATATTCAATCTAAGGGGAGCCGGTGTACTGGTGGGATTGGTCGATACCGGAATCGATTATACGAATCCGGTGTTTCTTCGAAGCGATGGAACAACAAAGATTGCTGCAATCTGGGACCAGACCATAGAGAGTGAACGATTTCCGGAGAACTTTAATTATGGAACAGAGTATCTTTCCAATGATATTAATCAGGCATTAAATAACCTAGATCCCTACTCTATCGTCCCGAGTGTGGATGAGATTGGCCATGGTACTATGCTTGCAGGCATTGCTGCCGGCTCGGAAATTAGTGAAAGTAATTTCAGCGGTGTCGTACCTGATTCAGAATTGATCATAGTAAAACTAAAACAAGCAAAGCAGGCTCTCAGAGAGTTTTTTATCATACCTGAGGGAGTACCGGCATATCAAGAAAATGATATCATGTGGGGAGCACAATACATTATTCGGACTGCAAGGAGATTACAGAGGCCGGTTGCCATCTGCATTGGACTCGGTTCCTCTCAGGGATCACATGACGGAAGAGATGCATTAAGCGCACTGTTATCAGTCGGCGGAGCCTTTCCAGGTGTAGTGGTCAGTATTGCTGCGGGTAATGAGGGGAATATGCGTCGGCATTTCTTTAGCAGAGTGGATCCACAGATGGGATATAGCACGGTTGAGCTGAATGTCGGTGAGAATGAACCGGGTTTTACGATGGAGTTGTGGGGAACAGCGCCGAATACCTACTCCATTGATATACTGTCTCCAGCAGGTGAGTATATTCCAAGAATATCAGAAGGTCTCAACGTAAATCGTGAGATTAGTTTCATTTTTGAGAGAACAAGAATTTTTGTGGATTATCAGTTGATTGAAGCACAAACCGGAGATCAGCTGATATTAATGCGTTTCCTTGCACCGACTCCGGGGATCTGGCGATTTCAGGTCTATACCAGGGGTGATTTGGAGGGAAGCTTTCATATCTGGCTTCCAATGAATGGCTTTATTTCAGAGGATACTTATTTTATACAGTCAGATCCATATACAACCATTACCTCACCGGGTAATAGCCTTGTACCGATTACGGCAACGGCCTATAACCCGATTAATAATTCCCTTTATCAAAGAGCAAGCAGAGGATATACCAGAATAGGTGAAGTAAAACCGGACCTTGCGGCACCCGGGGTTAATATTCAGGCGCCGACCCTGGAGCATGGCTTTACTGAAATCTCGGGAACCAGTGCCGCTGCGGCACATACAACAGGAGTAACAGCAATCTTACTGGAATGGGGAATTGTCCTTAACAATTATCCGGGAATCGATTCGGCGGAGGTCAAGAAATTCTTAATTCGTGGTGCCAGCCGCAGCCCGACACAGATCTATCCCAATCGTGATTGGGGCTACGGCATATTAGACATCTATAACGTATTTGACATTTTACGAGCGGATGCGCAAAGGTCATAGAATAAGAAGAGGTTATGAGAATCGATCAATCTGCCAGCAGTCCCAATGCTGAATTGATTGGCAGAGAGACACAGATGCCTTGACCGTTTGTTGAGATACCGGCAGCCTTATTAATACTTTCCATGACCTGCTGTTTAATCTTATGAGAAACGATAATAAGTAGTATATCCTTCTCCGGCTGAAGCGTGATGCCAAGAAACTTAGCTGTCTCTTCATTAGCTACCCCTCTTCCGTGTAGAAGTGTTCCACCCCTGGCACCGGCCGCTCTGACTGCCTCTATAATCTGGTCATAATATCCATGGTTTACAATTGTAAGAATGAGATTGTGTTCCTCTACCTGAGACATAAACTTATCCTCGCTTTCTATCTGTATGTTTCTGTCGGAACTCATACATAACTGACTTAAGATATTGCTGATACCATTAATAGGAAGGGTAAATGCAATTCCTTTACCCGGCGCCTTCAAGTGAAAATCATCAGCAAGCTTCTCGAGAAGCCTATGAGCCATATTCTCGGTGATAATGCTTAGGAATATGGCTTTTTTATGCTCTCCAAAGCCTAACATATTGTATAGCTCCGGCTTTGCGGCACCATACCCGTGAGTAACGATATTGATGGGAATTCCATAATGGCGATAATGTTCTTCCGCCGTTTCGATATGGCTATAGTCAATGATGGTTACCAGGACCAACATATTACAATTCATCGGCTGGGCGATCATAATTATCCTCCTGTATATGTTCATTTGGGTTATCGGTTATACTGTTGAGATTATACTCTATAATATAATCCTCATCAAGAGGGATTGCTTCTTCTTTCACAAGGTTTCGTGATTTTAAACGATATATAATACCAAGACATTGAATGGTAATCAACGGAGTCATAGCTACCATGGCGACAATACCAAAGGCATCTGTCTGAACATTGCCTCCGATTGCTGTCGTTGCTCCCATTGCGAAGGGTAGGAGGAAGGTTGCCGTCATCGGTCCGGAGGCAACACCGCCAGAATCAAAGGCAATGGAGGTGAATAAGGAGGGTGAAAAAAAGGTTAAGATTAAGGAGATTGCGTAGCCCGGAAGAATCAGATACCAGATTGAAATACCGGTCAGAACTCGAAGCATAGCAAGACCAACTGAGATAGCAACACCAATGGAGAGACTGAGACCCATTGCTTTACCAGTAATATTGCCGTCGGTTATATTCTCTACTTGCTCCTTCAAAACGTGAACAGCCGGTTCGGCAGCTACGATAAAGTAGCCGATGAGCATCCCAAGGGGAATAAGCAGTGAGGCAAAGGAATTCTCCACCAGCTTAATACCCAGAAGGTAGCCGACAGGCATAAAACCGACATTTACTCCGGTCAAAAACAGTACAAGACCAAGAAAGGTATAGACAATACCGGAAGTCAGTCTTAGCAGGGTTCGTTTTGTCAGGTGAAGTGCGAATACCTGAAATAGGAGAAAGATTACAATGATCGGCAGTAATGCCACCAAAACCTCCTTGCCATATTGCGGAAGCTCATGTAAGAATGCCAAGAGAGCTTCGGAAAGACTGTTTACCACAGGAGTTGAGATGGAGGAATAATTACCGGAGGAGGAATTGAAGAAGGTTCCCAGGATTAATACGGTCATGATCGGTCCTACCGAGCATAAAGCAACCAGACCAAAGCTGTCCTCTTCGGCTGTTTTGTCACCACGAACAGCGGCAAGACCAATACCGAGGGCCATTATAAATGGCACCGTAATAGGTCCGGTAGTAACACCTCCGGAATCAAAGGCAACGGCTAGAAAATTCTTATGGGTGAAGATGGCCAATATAAACACAATTGTGTAGAGACCAATCAACAGGAAGGAAAACTTTATCTGATATACGATTCTTAAGAAGGATATTACCAGAAAAATACCCACCCCAATGGCAACTGCTATGATCAATAGCATATCCGGGACAGCAGGGGTTTGCTTGGCTAAAACCTTTAGGTCCGGCTCAGCAATCGTAATAAATACTCCAATAATAAAGGTGGAAATAATTATTAATTTGAGTTTACGGGAGCGGATCAGATAGGAGCCGATCTTCTCACCCAGTACCATCATTGATATGTCAGCACCAAGAGTAAATAAAGACATACCAAAGATTAGCAGAAGAGAACCGGTAAGAAACAAAGCTATGATATAGAGTGGCAGGGAAGCAATCGTAAAATTCAAGATTAAAACGATTGCAGTGATAGGAAGCACAGATACTAAGGCTTCCTTAAATTTAGATAGTAATTGATTGTTCAAAAAATCACCTCGTAGCTTTCTATGTCTGTGGACAGGAATCAGACGGAGTGGTGTTCCGACTATAAAAGTCTACTAGATTTAGGAAGCAATTACAACCCCTTTTTTGAAGTTTACTATATAATAAAATATGCATTTTAGAACTGGAGCAGATAAAGGAACCGTATATCTGTATAAATCATGTCCATACATATATTAATATGAGTACCTTAAGATATTATTATTCTTCGGAACACAGGCGATAAAAACTAGGTTAAAAATTGATTAAAATAATTAGAGATTGAAGTTTTTTATTGAAGATCCTCGTTATATGAAGTATGATGGTTGCATAAACGTAACCAAATATATCCAGAATAAAGTAAATAAGGGATTTTTATTGGGAGGAATTGAAAATGAGAAACAAGTTATCAAATGTCTTATGGGGTTTATTTTTTATCCTGATTGGTGTAGGAATCGCCGGGAATGTAATGAACATCTGGAATTTCCATCTGTTCTTTGACGGATGGTGGACATTATTAATCATTGTACCCTGCTTTATCAGCATACTTCAGACCGGATTTTCTACCGGGTCAACCATTGGATTCATCATTGGTGTATTATTATTGATGAATTACCAGATTGATTTTCACTTTAACATCTGGAAGCTGGTTATACCGGTAATTCTTGTTTTTATTGGTATTCGAATTATGTTTCAGGGGTCTTTTCACAAGAAGATAAATTATGAGGAGCATACCTACAATGCCGGCGGAAACGGTGGCTATAGCGGAAGCACAAACGGAACCAATTATACGAATGCCAATAAGAGAGAATACAGTGCGGTATTTTCCAGTAATCATATCCATATCACCGAGCCGTTCTATGGCTCCAGCCTAAGTGCAGCCTTTGGTGCGATTGTATTAGATTTAAGAGACGCTCAAATCATCGGTGACATAGAAATCAATGCCTCCGCAATCTTTGGCGGGATTGATATTTATCTACCGTATGGAGTGAAGTTAAAGACCAGTAATATTCCGATCTTTGGCGGTGTAAGCAATAAGCATACACAGGCTACGGATCCTGCTGCGCCTACAATTTATCTGAATTCCACCTGTATGTTTGGAGGTATCGATATTAAATGAACAGCGTCCAAAGAGTGATTAAGTATTGTGCTATTGCCTTTGCAGTCCTGCTTGCGATCGGTATTATTTCCTTTATAGTAAATGTGGTATACGGAGTAGTCACCTTTGCATCAGGCTCTAGGTTTCGCCCGAATAATAATGATTACAAGACCGTTGATTTTGATGAGACCTTTACAGGGGTTACGGGTCTGGACATTGATAACGCTGCCGGAACCTTGGGAATTGAAGTAGGTGAAACCTTCCGGGTCGAAGGCAGTAATGTGTTCGAAGGCTTTAAGGCAGAGGTAGACGGTAACGGTACACTAACAGTCAGTGACAATGAATCCGGCTTCCGTGTCTGGGGATTTAATTTTAACGGCTTTAATAACCCGAAAGCCAGGATTACAATCTATGTTCCGGCAGATTTCGTTGCAGAGGAAATAAGAATTGAGACCGGTGCCGGAGCAGTTAATATGGAAGATTTCTCCACTGAATATCTATATATCTCTGCCGGAGCAGGGAATATCAATGGTAGAAATCTGAAGGCAGATAAGGTAAAGGTAGAAGGTGGTGTCGGTTCAATCAGCCTTGGCAACGTAACCTTTAAGGATACCAAATTTAACTGTGGTGTAGGTAATGTATATATCAGCGGAGTTCTGCTTGAGGAGAATAGCTTTGACTGTGGTGTAGGTGAAGTCGAGCTGGAGCTTACCGGTGATATCGATGACTATGACCTGGATATCGAGTCCGGTGTAGGATCTGTCCGTGTTAATGGCAAGAAGCTTGAAGAGCTCGATCATTCCAACCGTTTTGCAGATCATTACATTGAGGTAGACGGCGGTGTCGGAAGCGTACGCATTGATATCGAATAGTTAATACCAAAAGTTGTTGCATTCTTCGTATACAAATATTAAAATTAAGGAAGAATAACCTAAGAAGCAAGCTTCTATGGTTCGCGTTAATAAAGGGGACGTTAATAATCAAAAACGTCCCCTTTGACTGAATTAATAGGAAATATTTGTACAAAGCATGAAGGAGAAGGCAATGAACAAGAAGAGTTTACTGGGGCTATTATTATTTGCTTGTCTGGTTACTGCAGGACTATATGCAGGTGCTAATTATTTTATTGGCTTAGAAAGCAATTCCTATGCAGGTACTCAGGAAGAAGCAGATACTACAAAGGATATGGCAGGGCAGGATACCTCAGAGAGCAATACGGCAGTGAACGCTGTGCAGGATCAGAAGATGGCAGGAGACTCTAGCCGCAACAATGCTGTGGATAGTGGTACTCAGGAGCCCTGGCTTAGTTCGAATCCAAGTGACATTGGTGAAGCATACGTGCAGAACTCATTATCTCCGACACCGATGGTAAGCGCACAGGGAAGCGAGGCCAATGAAGATGATGCAGAGGATACCTTTAGTACCTCGGTCAATGAAGTAAAAGCTCCGGAGCTGATCATAGACTGTGAAAAGGTAGACTACATGTCTTATATTCCGGAGATTATCATGGATAGTGAGCTAGAGATTGCCTTTGATATCTCTAATCCGAGCCTTGCTGTTGATGCGAAAGCTGCAATTCTATTCGATGCTGAGACCAAGGAGATTATCTATTATAAAAATGCCCTTCAGGCAGTATTTCCTGCCAGTACGGCAAAGCTATTAACTTCGCTGGTGGCACTGGATTGGTGCAACGAGGACGAAGAGGTAACCATCGGGGATGAGATTACAATGATCGGATCAGGTTCTACTACTGCTTATCTCAAGCAGGGTCAGATACTTACTATCCGAAATCTATTGGCAGGGATGCTACTGCCCTCCGGTAATGATGCTGCTTATGCCATTGCTGCCTATGTCGGCAGGAAATCCCTGCAGGACACAGAGGCAACCAAAGAGGAAGCAGTTGCCGAATTTATCCGCCTTATGAATCGGAAGGCGAAGACTTACGGAGTTAAGAATAGCTGTTTTAAGACACCGGATGGTTATGATGCCATCGGTCAATATACCACAGCCTATGATATGGGACTGATTGGTGTGGCAGCAGCAGACAATGAGGTTATTGTAGAGGTTACAGACCAGGGGAATTCCCGTAATATATTCCCGAGTGGTGAGGATGTTACCTGGTACAATACGAATAAATTAGTAAGAAAAGGTTATGGACAGTACTATTCTAAAGCAATCGGTCTGAAGACCGGAACGAGTACCATGGCAGGGAGGTGTCTGGTGGCAGCTGCAGAAGCGGATGGACGTAAGGTGGTCTGTGCGATTATGGATTCCAGCTCCTCTGGTCGCTGGGAGGATGCCATAGCATTACTGAAGTATGGTCTTAATCATGAATAAAAGGCAGCAGATGCCTGGAAATTAGGGGGAAATATGGATCAACAAGAGAAGAGGCAAGATGATAACCAGGAAAAGGACCGGAGTGTAAATCAGAATTTCGGCCGAAACATGGATCCTGATATCAATCAATACAATCAGAAGCTCATGGAGCAGAATCAACCGTATATCGGTTATGGTCAACAAGGAATGTATCAACAGAATAATCTTCCTCCGAATATGAATTACCGGAATCGTATTCTGAATGTTTATCCGCCGGAATTCGGAATGGAAGATAATGCATTTGGTGCAGAGCCCCAAGCACCAACAAAAGATGTTCTTAGTAAAGCTGCATTTTTCCTTTTTATTATGGGTGTCTGCGTTTTATTATCTCAACAGCTCATTAGTATGGCAGTGGACAGCTTTTGGCCCTGGATCGCTGAGACAGATTGGTATCTCTGGGCTCTCACCGCATTTTCTATGATTGGTATCGGACTTCCGGTGTTCTATCTTCTTACCAGACACCTGCCTGAGCCTAAGAAGGGTGAAGTCATAAAGCTGAAGCCCTTGCAGTTTATATCGATCTTCATAATCAGTACGGCGGTAATGTATATTACGAATTTCTTCAGCGTGTTTCTGACCTTTATGATAGCTTTATTGAAGGGAGGAAATTACCTGGATCTCAATCCGCTGATGGATATGATGATAGACAGTAACATGATCCTGAGAATCCTGTATGCGTCCATTGCGGCACCGATTGTCGAGGAAATAATCTTTCGCAAGCTTTTATTGAATAAGCTTAGAAGCTACGGTGATATACCGGCTATACTGATTTCCTCGATTGCCTTTGGTTTGTTCCATATGAATGTAGCGCAGATGTTCTATGCAACGGCGTTGGGTATCATATTTGCGTATGTGGCAGTCCGCACCAATACCATACGTTATAATATCCTTTTACACATACTGATTAACTCCATTGGGGTGTTTATAGCACCTCTGGCCATGAAGCAGTCAATAATTTTTAACCTTTTGATTGTAGGGTGGGTGTTCGCCTGTATTATCTGCGGTATTCTGCTCTTTGTTTTGAATGTGAAGAAGATAAGACTTTACCGTATACAAAAGCCTATGGAGAAGAAATCCGGTTATCTACTTAATCTGGGTACCATCCTTTATACAATCTTATGTATGACCATGGTTGTTGCACAGATCATAGCATCCTAAGGAGATGTAAATTATATCAGATATGCGAAGAGAACCCGCCAGGATGGTGTTCAACCAACCCGGCGGGTTCTTTGTGCGCCCAGCATGGGCGCAATCTTATCAGCAATTTTGGGTAGTAAGTAATATTGTGCAAGCCTATCTTATTCTTACGGCGGTACCGGAGGCGGTTACCATAAGCATACCGTTATTCGTGCCGAGTACCTCGTAATCTACATCAACACCGACAACGGCATCGGCGCCCATCTGATGAGCACGCTGTGCCATCTCCTGCATTGCCTGTTCTCTAGCCCTGATCAGCTCTTCCTCATAGGTTCCGGAGCGACCGCCAAAGAAATTGGAAAGCCCGGCTGCAAAGTCCTTTACAAAATCTACTCCGGAGATAACCTCTCCGAATACAATACCAAGATAATCCGTAATTTGTCTTCCTTCAATGGATGGTGTGGTAGTTATAATCATCATTCTTTCTCCCTTCGTATTCCTTTTATATTCATTATTCTGAAAAATCTAAAGTTACATCGCCGCTGCTTAATTCGGCCTTAATCTTTCCGGTTCCTTTACCCTGGGTATTAACATGCTCCTCGTAGTGGTTCTCACCAACACGGATCTTACCGTAAGAGGTATCCAGATCCAGAGAGTAATCGCTAGAAGCGCCTAGCAAACCGAGCGTTACATCGCCGTAGCTGTTACTGATATCCATCCTTACCACATCCCCTTGTACAAGCTCGCAGTCGCCGCTGCTTAAGCTCAGCTCCAGATTATCTGCGGTAAGGGTATCCATTGTGATATCACCGTAGGAATTGGTGATATCGATGGAATTACTGATTAATCCCTTTATCTCAACATCGCCGCTTGACATAGTCACATTAAAGAATTCCCATAAAGTGCCTTCTGGCAGCCGTAATGCTGTGGTATTGATGTCGGTAAAGCTCGCATTTCCGTAAGAATTGGTAAATTCCAGTTCACTTACCTGAAAATCAGAGATTCTGCTGGTGCCGGAGGACAGGGTGATATCGGCATCTATTGCTGCGGCCTCCTTCATCGTAAAATCTCCGTAGGATACGGTGACATCAAGCTCATCTGCAACGAAGCCGGTGATATTTACATCTCCGGAAGCATCTTCAATACTGATGTTGTTCAATTTGCTTTCCTTCGGAAGATAAATACGGATGTGGTTATCAAGGTTAAAATTGATGGAGTAGGAATTCGGGAAGCAATCACTGTCATCAAAATACAACTCCCCATTCTCTATTGAATATTCCGGTTCCTCATCCCAATAGAGATATTCAATCTCTACATAGAACGTATCTGCTTCGATCAGCTCCACCTCTGCTATACCGGTATGGATGTCAATATTCGTAATCGGCTCTACCACGGTCTTCTCTACCTCGAATTCCTTAGCGTCATCGCGGTCAAGTCGATTGGTGGCATTGATTACGTAAGTGAAGCCGCAGCCGGTCATCAGTGTGATACCGACTACAATAAACAGTGCCAAGCCAAGCATTTTAGTCCGTTTCATTCTCATTACATATCCTCCCTAATAATACGTTATTTACATTCTCTACCATAATATATTCTACTGTGTAATCACTGTCAAGGGCACGAGGGGTAGTTTAATCGACTTCTAATCTCGCTTTTAGCCGCCTATAATCGAATAGTTGCGAGCCGGGAAGTTCATAATAGTCTTATTGTGATATCAGGGGACAATATGGTGAATTACTATGAAATACAAAATTGATAGAGAAAAATACATGGTAATCTTTACAAAAATCTTATATTATTATAGTAGTCAGTCAAATGGACAATTCAGGATTGATTTATGAAGCAAAGTAGGACGAAAGGGAGATCAAAATCTCCTTTTCATGGTTTCTTTAAATTCTAGTTATTTTGAAAGGAGAGAATTAATATGAACAATTTTACTTTTTACAGCCCCACTTATTTTGTGTTTGGTAAGGATACCGAGAAGGAAGCCGGTCATTATGTGCGTCGCTTTGGAGGGAATAAGGTGCTGATCCATTACGGCGGCGGTTCTGTTGTTCGTTCCGGCTTATTAGACAGAGTTAAGGCTTCTCTTGATCAGGAAAATATAAGTTATGTTGAGCTGGGCGGAGTACAGCCAAACCCAAGAAGCGGTCTTGTATATACCGGCATCGAGCTATGTAAGACGGAGGGAGTAGACTTCATCCTTGCAGTTGGCGGTGGAAGTGCTATTGACTCAGCGAAGGCAATTGCAGCCGGTGCAGTATATGACGGAGACTTCTGGGATTTCTATGAAGGTAAGCCGGTGACTAAGGCACTCAAGGTTGCCACCGTTCTTACGATTGCGGCAGCAGGCAGCGAAGGCTCCGGTGATACCGTAATTACGAAGGAAGAGGGAATGCTGAAGCGTGGCGCAGGAAGTGAACATCTTCGCCCTGTATTCTCCATCCTTAATCCGGAGCTGACTCAGACACTTCCTGCATACCAGACAGCAGCAGGTGCTACTGACATCATGGCACATGTATTCGAGCGTTATTTCACTAATACGAAGGAGGTTGAGATTACCGACCGCCTCTGTGAGGCAGTACTCCTGACCATGATCAAAGAGGTTCCGAGAGTAATTGCAGATCCGAATAATTATGAAGCAAGATCGAATATCATGTGGGCAGGCATGGTCGCTCATAATAATCTTGTCGGAGTTGGTCGTGACCAGGATTGGGCAAGTCATATGATCGAGCATGAGCTCTCCGCTCTGTATGATGTGGCTCACGGCGCAGGACTGGCAGTAATATTCCCAGCTTGGATGACCTACGTCATGAAGCAGGATGTGATGCGCTTTGCACAGCTTGCAGAAAGACTCTGGGGCTGTCATATGAACTATATGAATCCGGAGGAGACAGCGAAGGAAGGGATTGAGCGTCTAAAGAAATTCCTGACCTCCATCGGCATGCCGATCAGCTTTCGTGAGCTTGGTGCAAAGGAAGAGGATATCCCTTATATGGTGAAGACCTTAGGCCTTGGAGATAATGATACCATCGGTGGATTCAAAAAGCTGAATGCGAAGGATGTAGAGAATATTTATCGCCTGGCTTTATAAGAAATAAATCAAGAGCTACTCGAGTAAAAACTAAATCGAAAGCTTACTGAGATAAAAGGAAGTAATGAACTCTTTAATCGATGAACAATGATAAACTGCGGGAGTGACGGTAATAATGTCACAACCCGCGGTTTTTTATCCTTCCGGTTATTTATTAGGAGCGGATATCCACTTAAGCTTTAATCAAGTATCTGAGACAGACGGTAGTAGGTTCGGTTCTTCAGCATCTTACGAAGCAGCTGGAGGAAGGATTCATTTGTATCATCCCGGTAGAGAACCTCACGTGCAAGGGAAGGTTGATCAGTAATGATAACATCAACATTAAGAGCTTTCATTCGTTCCATCTCTCTGGCGGTGTTGATGGTCCAGACATGAACCTCTTTACCTGCACGGTGGGCACTGGTTACCAATTCTTTATTTACAAAGTTATACCGAATACTGAAAAAGTCTATATACTCTTTATCGAAGAAGTTACCATAGACTGCTGAGAGAATTAAGCCGGTATGAATATCTTTATTTAGCTCCTTAACCTTTCTCAGAGCATTGTGATTAGAGGAGGATATAACGCATTGATCTACAAAATGATATTCTTCCAGGAGGGAGACGAGATGCTCCTCCAGAGTATTTTCATTTCCGGTTATTTTAATTTCGATATTGAGCTTGATGCGATCCTTACAGTGATCCAGAACCTCCTCCAGGGTCGGAATTCTGGTGTTTAGATATTCCAGCGAGAACCAGGAGCCGACATCCAGCTCGTTCAGCTGCTCATCGGTAAGCTCCCAGATAAATTCACTTACTCCGGCGGTTCGTTTCAAGCTCTTATCATGAAGCAGAACCAGAGTGCCATCCTTATTTTGCTGGATATCAATCTCCGCATAATCGGATTCAGCCAGAATAGCACTCTCCAGGGCGGGGATCGTATTCTCCGGTGAAATGTGGGAATTACCACGGTGTGAGGAGATGACAATACCGGACAGAGCTTCCGTTAGGTAGGAGGAATCATTGTAGATTGAGAGGTAGAGATTGAAGACTCCCACAAGCAGTAGAGCGGCGATTAAAACATTGATGACGTAGCGGTGCAGCTTATTCTTATAAGCGAAATGGTACTCAAAATCCTGATAGCCGGGAAGGATATCCTGTAATGCCTCCTGCTGATAGGTGTTAAACAACGAGGTGGTCAGGTTGATATGAAGGGCGAAGGTAAACATGCTATAAAGCAAGGTGGCATACAGATTAATTTTAGGATATGTTGATAAGAATACGGTAATAACCAGACTCTTATCCGCGAAGAAATAAGCTCCGAATGCAGTCAGGAGCAGTAAGCCGTAGTAGAAGGCAAAGAAGCCCAGGGTTAACAGCGTATGACTGATAATAAGGATACGAAAGGTACGATTACCCCTGCTCTTAAGAAGCTCCTTGGAATATTGAAGTGCCTTAGAGAAGGAGATATGCTCATTCATATAGTAATGCAAAGCAAAGATGCCCCGAAAGGAGATAAAGCTCAAGAGGATCAAGACAGCCATAATTAAGCCCTTTATCATCAGCTCATCGTCTGCCCCGCTGGTGAATTCGATATCTGCCAGAAAGGTGACACCGATCACGACGGGAAGGTTGATAAAGATATAGAAGGGGAGGGTGAAAAGCATGGGCGCCAGCCTGCCCTTACGAAGCTCCGTGAGAGTCTTGAATAATCCGAAAAAAATAAGCCTGGATAGGCGCGGGCGATGCAGATATCCCTCAGTGGAGCAATAATATAGGAGGGAGGTCAGTTTGGTCTGTAGGAACAGGAGCACTACAAAAAGCATAAGAGAGAGCAATATAAGTGCGTGGGGGGTAGTAAGCAGCGACAGTACGTTCTCCTGAGTAATATAGCTGACCTTCGACAGATCCATGATTAGCTCCAGAGTATGGTTGGCAAAGGGAATTATAAACATGAGAAAAAATATATTATAGAAGGTATCCACCAGGAAGAGAGAGCGGTTATGATATCGAAGATATTGATTTTTCAGATACATGGCTTTCTTCACAGTAACTCATCCTCCCATGATTATTAATAAGAAATATAGTCCATCTTATCTATGTATTATGCACGATTATGCAGAAATAGACAAGAAATTTATGTGCAGATGCATAGCTTGCTCTTTATTTGCATGATTAGGATTTACATGTATGACGGTCTTGATGGGGGATGGGATGAAAAACTTGACATTCATTTCATATATGATACAATATTCATATTCCTGCATTTTCCATATGGTTAAGACTACGAAGTTTATCCGTGATCTTGCTGCTGAGGTTTGTAGGAAATCTCGTATAAAAAGATAGATAGGAAGGAGATTCTGCTATGACTGAATTATTAGTAAGATTATTTATAAAGGATTATAAGAACACGGAAAATGCGAAGGTTCGAACCAGCTACGGCATACTGTCAAGCCTTGTGGGGATAGCCTGCAATGTCCTGCTCTTCCTGACGAAGTTGATCATAGGAATGCTGATCAACAGTATCTCGGTCATGGCGGATGCGTTCAATAACCTGTCCGATGCTGCTTCCTCCATCATCAGCTTCATCGGTGTGAAGCTGGCGGAAAGACCGGCTGACAAGGAGCATCCCTTCGGACACGGACGCTTTGAATATATCTCTGCTCTTGCGGTAGCATTTATCATATTACAAGTAGGTTTCCAGCTGTTCAAGGGGGCGCTGGATAAGGTGCTGCATCCTGAAGAGATGACCTTTAATCCGATTCTTGTTGGAATATTGGTTTTATCTGTGCTAGTAAAGATCTGGATGTCCCTGTTCAATCGCAAGCTTGGTAAGCGGATTAATTCCACTGTGATGCTGGCTACCTCCGCTGATTCAAGAAATGATGTTCTCGTGACCTCGGCAACGATTATCTCTACCCTTATCGTAGCCTTCACAGGAGTAAATATCGATGGATATATAGGACTTCTGGTATCGATCTTCGTCATGTTTGCGGGCTTCAATATCGCAAAGGAGACGCTGGAACCACTCCTTGGGCAGGCTATCGAGCGAGAGGTCTATCAGAAGATAACCTGCATGGTGGAAAGCTATGAGGGCATCTGCGGTACCCATGACCTGATTATCCATAACTATGGGCCGACTCATCGTATGGCAACAATCCATGCAGAGGTGCCGAATAATATCGGCTTTGAGCATGCTCATGAGACCATCGACCAGATCGAGAGGGACGTACTGGAGAAGCTGGATATCTTCCTAGTGATCCATATGGACCCCATTGAGGTAAATGATACGGCGGTAACCGAGAAGAAGGAGATGATCCTAAGTATCGTACAGAAGCTGGAGAAGAAGGCAACCATCCATGACTTTAGAATCGTGAACGGAGAGCATCAGATCAACCTGATTTTCGATCTGGTAATTCCGTATTCTTATACAAAAGAAGAGGAGCAGAAGCTATTATCGAGGATTGTGGAGGAAATTCGGTTAAAGGATCCAAGATATCAATGCATCATTACGATGGAGAACAGCTTTGTAGCAGAGGAATAGACCAATGGTATCAGAGAAGAAGCTATCGTAAGCCGGAGCTGATGTCTCAGGTCATCGGCAACGGAAGCTCGGATATCCTGCTTCATGATACCGTTCCGGCTCCCAAAAAGGTGGACTGCTACGAAGCGATGGATAGCAATTGCATATCTGGTTATAATAAATATTGCAGTACCTGCTACACTTCTAATCGGGGCGCCGATTCTCTATGATGCTAATTGGGTGTACTTTCTGAATAATGGAATTGATACTGGGGCTACCGGTATTCGTACTCAGCATTGTGCTTCTGGGTAACGGAGTTATAAAGGCAGTTATGATGTTGGTATATACCCGTAAGCACCGGAAATTACCAAAATAATGTAATATGAAAAATTTAAAAATAGGACTTGCAAAATGGAATGCCATAAGTTATAATATCATTCGTGGCCGTCATCACTGCTACGAATTGAATAACCCTTGGGGTATCGCCAAACGGTAAGGCACTGGACTCTGACTCCAGCATTTTAAGGTTCAAATCCTTATACCCCAGCTTAAAGCACTTCGCAGAGAAGTGCTTTTTTGTTGCGATCTTAACAAGTGGCATAAGGATTTGTAAATTTGCGGGAGTTATATATTCAAAAGAAGAAAAATTTGTAAAATATAATTGTAAAATGGTACAAAATGGAATACAATCATGATATAATTCAAGGACATGTATGAAAAGTCTAAAGAAGCAGTTTCAGAAGAAAGAATGCTGGCATGGGCTCAATCTTATTTGGATTTGCATAAGGATCTTGAGAAAGATTATACTGAAAAATACGGTCAGTATAAAATAAATATAAATAGATCTGAGAATTCCCAAGACGAAAGATTAACTAAAGAAGTGCAGAAAAGAACTAATTTTGATGCTGTATTACCTGTGGAAGAAACGGATATATTTAAGGATTTAAAGATATATCGATTGAATAAGAGCCGTGAAGAAAATATAAAACCTTATTTTATTTATAACGATAATCAATTAAAGGATTTGATTTTTAAGATGCCGAGAAACAAGGAAGAACTGCAGGCAGTTGCTGGATTTGGTGAGGTAAAGGCTAATAAGTATGGTGATGATATCTTGAGTATCGTGGGTAAATATCTAAGGGGGCACACTTAATAAGAGAAGTCTTTTAACTTATAAGTCTAGAAGGATATAAGAAGGTGATCTCATGCAAGGCTATAACTGTATTATGGTTTATAATAAAGACAATACCAAACTTCTTTTCTGTAAGCGTACTAAGGATCCCTATAATGGGCTCTATAACTTGAATGGTGGTAAGATAGAAGCAGGTGAATCCGGTAAGGAAGCTGCTTACCGCGAGTTACAGGAAGAGACAGGAATTACTTCTAAAGATATTCTACTGCATCATATGATGGACTTTACCTATTATAATCAGGATTGTTATGTCGAAGTATATGTAGGAAGGTTAACTAAGGATATTAATCTGACGGAAGAAACACACCCATTGGTATGGCTTGATGTGAATGAGGATTTCTTTGATATGAGTCGGTTTGCCGGAGAAGGTAATATCGGACATATGGTGGAGCAGGTGAAGTGTTTTGGAATGGGAGAATCGAAGTGATTATCACGGGGTTCAGAGTAGGATATACTCTGAACCTCGATGCTTGTTATACAGGAAATGTATAGATTACCGAGCATAATAAGCTTTTATAAGTGATTTGACAAAAAAAGCCAATATATTCACAAGAATTCATAATAAATATGCATTTTATGATAATTGACAGTCAATATTCATTGTGCTATTATTCCACTAAGCACAAATAAATGATAAAAAGGTAACAAACAGGAAAAATTTACCTATCGATGACTTGGGGGAGACAGATATAGTTCAATGACAGCTTTTGTGCGAATAAAGAATTAAAATTCTGGAGGGGGACAAGAATATGTACAAAAGTGAAACGTTGATTCAACTAAACGAAGAAAAGTGTGTGGGATGTAACAAATGTATCGTCAACTGTCCGATTTTAGGTGCAAATGTCGGATATATGGTTGAAGGAAAGAACAAGGTTAAGATCAATGAAGAGAAATGTATTCATTGCGGGGAATGTATTAAGGTGTGTGATCATGAGGCGAGGGAATTTAATGATGACACGGAGGAATTCATTCGTGATTTGATGACCGGTAAGAAAATATCTTTGATTGTTGCACCATCCATTCGGGTAAATATTCCGAACTATAAAAAGCTATATGGATATTTAAGGACAATCGGAATTAATATGATTTATGACGTATCCTTTGGTGCGGATATTACGGTCTGGGCTTATCTGAAGGCCATGAAGGAGAAGCAGCTATCCTCCATCATCGCTCAGCCCTGTCCTGCAATTGTGAATTATATTGAGAAATATGAGCCGGAGCTGATCAATCAGCTGGCACCGATTCACAGCCCAATGCTATGTACTGCGATTTATATGAAGAAATATAAGAATATTAAAGATAACATTGCCTTCCTATCTCCTTGTGTTGCGAAGTCGGACGAGATTCATGATAAGAATACACATGGCTTTGTTAATTATAATGTTACATTTAAAAGACTTTTAGAGTATATTACCGACAAGAATGTGAATATTGATAAGTTCGAAGAGTATGACTATGACGATGTTCAATGCGGCCTAGGCCTGCTATTCAGCAGACCCGGTGGTTTACGTGAAAATATTGAGCTTAAGGCCCCTAATACCTGGGTACGTCAGATTGAGGGACAGCACCATGCCTATGAGTATTTGAATCAATATAAGGCTCGTATAGAATTAGGTAAGGAGATACCTAATGTGGTTGATATTCTGAATTGCTCCAACGGTTGTAATGTCGGTAGCGCCATATGCCATAACAATAACCTGTTGATGGATGATTATGATTCGGAATTCAATCATTTGAAGAGTAGTAAGCTGAAGCAGCAGGAGCGATCCTTCCTGCGTAAGAAGAAGGATTCTCTGTTTATCATGTTTGATAAGACCTTACAATGGGAGGACTTTATCCGTAATTATCATCGCTATGAGGCATCCTTCCGGATATCAGAGCCCAGTGAGGCAGAATACGATGTGATCTACAGTAGTATGGATAAGACCCTGGATTGGCAGAAGAATATCAATTGCTCCGCCTGCGGTTATGGAACCTGTAAGAATATGGCGAGGGCGATTCATAATGGATTAAATGTATCTCACAATTGTATCAATTTCAATCGCCAGGAGGTTCTGAATGAACAGCAGCAATTGAAGAATAAGAATGAGCAGATGAAGGTCTTAGAGGAGCTAAATCAATTATCCGAAGAGAAGGTGAAGAGTGCAGAGCTGTTAAGAATCAGGGTTTCAGAGATTATTCATTCTGTTAGCCAGGTATCACAGGGAAATGAAGAAGCTGCCATTGCAATCGATAAGATTTCTAAGGATATTGCAGATGTATTTGATACAACTAAGATTTTGAGAGATAGTGTCAGTGATATGCAGGATAAATTAGATAAGTTCTCATATGCCGCAGGACAAATCGTCTCGATTGCAGATCAGACGAATCTTTTAGCTTTGAATGCGGCGATTGAAGCTGCAAGAGCCGGAGAATCCGGCAGGGGATTTTCTGTTGTCGCAGATCAGGTGAAGAAGCTCTCCGTTCAATCAAAGGCTGCGGCCTCCTCGACCCAGAGTGACCAGGGCTCCATGCTGACTCTCATCACTCAGATATTCGAAGTATCAAAGGCTTTGACCGATAAGATGGAGAGTGTAAAGGATTCCATCAACGATATAACCGCTGTGACCGAAGAGGTATCTGCTAATAGTGAAGAGATCTGTGCAGTAGCCTCCAGCTTGCTGGATAAGGAATAATTCAGAACACGTTACCCTCCACCATAAGATTATTTACGTAATCAAGGAAGCAATTCACCTATAACCAACCGCTCCAAGCGCGTAAATGTCGTATAAGAAGTGACCATGAACCTCCCGATACGGATTTTTCTTAATTAAGAATAATCCATATCGGGAGGTTTTATTGTCTCTTTTTCTGATTTTCAAAGTCCAAAACCAGATTTCAAAGTTCAAATAGCTATTTTTCAAAGCCCGAAGCTACATCCTCTGAGTTTTAATTCTGCCACTAATCAGGTAAGATCATGGCAGAACAAATAAGAGGGAGCAACGAGATGACGAAGAACAAAAATACTACGAAGCTGCCGGGAAAGGCTCGAAGGAAGGACGGCTTCCTACGAGATGTGGCTATGAATAAGTTCTCTTATTTAATAGCTTTACCGGCAATGATATATGTTTTCTTATTTAATTACATGGCTTATCCATATATGCTGATTGCTTTTCAGCGATATGATTATAGGAATAATACCATATTTGACATTATCTTTAAAGGAAAATGGGTTGGGTTTGATAATTTTAAATTCTTCTTTACTTCACAGAATGCGTTCCGTGTTACCTGGAATACGATTTACCTGAACCTACTATTCATAATTACAGGTACGGTGATGGCGGTCCTGCTGGCAATTTTGTTGAATGAACTGCGGTGTAAATGGTTTGTCAAGGTAACACAGTCAGTGATGTTGTTTCCAAGCTATATCTCCTGGATTATGGTTAGCTACATCTTAATCAGTTTATTCTCAACTCAATATGGTATCGTCAATTCGGTTCTGAAATCATTCGGAGCGCAGCCAGTTAACTGGTACACAGAATCTGCCGTGTGGCCCGTAATTCTCGTTATTATGAAGATCTGGAAGGGTGCCGGAATGAGTGCCATCATCTTTCTGGCTTCCATCGCTGGAATTGACTCCTCTCTTTATGAAGCGGCAGCCATCGACGGTGCCGGGCGATTACAGATGATGAGACGGATCACGATACCGTTACTTATGCCTACAATCGTGATCATGACCTTATTATCACTAGGTAAGATTATGTATGGAGATTTCGGTATGATCTATGCGCTGGTTGGTGATAACGGAACGCTATACAAGACAACGGACATAATTGATACCTATATCTTCCGCTCCATGCGTCAGGTAGGAGATATGTCACAGTCAACCGCCATCGGATTATTCCAGTCAGGGATCGGCTTTGCTATGGTGTATGGCTCCAATTGGCTGGCAAGAAAGTTCTACCCCGACGGCGCACTTTATTAATATCTGGAAGGAAGTGATAATATGAAAAAGTATTCCTGGGGCAATTTTATCATCGGCTTCTTCATTCTGGCCTTTACGTTACTATGCCTGTTGCCTTTGCTGTTGACCTTTATGGTGTCGATCACCGATGAGACAACGATTATGCGGTATGGCTATAGCTTCATACCTAAGAAAATATCCTTTTATGCCTACGGGTTGATGTTCCGGGATGGCTCTTCTGTCATCCGAAGCTATGTAATATCGATTTTTGTTACGGTAGTAGGAACCTTATTGGCGGTCGGTATAACCGGTCTTGCTGCTTATACCTTAGCGAATAAGAATGTAAAATATCGCAATGTGCTGGGAATGTATTTCTTTATCCCGATGGTATTCGGAGCAGGTATCGTTCCCTGGTATCTGATCTGCAACATGCTGCACCTGCGTAATAATATATTTGCATTGATTATTCCGGGACTTTTGTTCAGTACCTTCAATATGTTTCTGGTACGTAATTTTATGAGTGCGTTGCCGGATTCACTCAGAGAATCGGCGACCATAGACGGTGCCAATGATATTGTCATCGCGGTGAAGATTTACTTCCCATTGACGGTTCCGGCACTGGCTACTATCGGTTTGTTCTATGGATTGGGTTACTGGAATGATTGGTGGAATGCAATCATGCTGGTGGATAGTGAGAAATTATATCCGATTCAATATCTACTGCTTCAATTAAAGTCGCAGATAGCTATGCTCAAGGACCTACAATATCTCAGCGGTGCAACAAGTATGACAGCACCGTCAGAATCCTTGAAGATGGCCACGGCAATCGTAACCATTGGTCCGATTGTCCTGTTATATCCGTTTTTACAAAAGTATTATGTAAAAGGTCTGGTAGTTGGCTCTGTAAAGGGTTAAAATACATTTTAGAAAAAGGAGAGATTTTATGAAGAAAATTATGGCTTTATTACTTACCGTAGCTATGTCGGTATTACTGCTGACCGGCTGCAAACAGGCAACAGAGACAAATGAGGGTACGAAGACTGACACGGCTGCCCAGACTACTGAAGCACCAGCTTCCGATGAAGCTGCGGCACCTGCCTCTACAGAGACAGTGAAGCTGCTCTATGTTATTCCGGGAGATGCACCGGCAGATCTTGACCGAGGATTAAAGGTATTAAACGACAAGCTTGCGGCCGACGGTGTTGGAGTAGAACTGGAGCTTAAGTATTTTGCTTGGGATGTATGGGATCAGAAACTCAACATCATGCTTTCCATCGGTGAAGAATTCGATATGTTTCATGTTATGAACGACCGTGTATCTCTGGCAAACTATGCTTCCAGAGGAGCACTGGCGGATCTCACACCTTTCATGGAGCAGTATGGTGCGGCAATTAAGTCTGCTAATCCGGAGCTTGCGATGAAGTCCGGTCAGGTAGGAGGTAAGCAGTACGGTATCCCTGCCTACTGGGTGGAAAGTGCTCTGAATCACCAGGCAACAATCCGTATGGATATCCTTGAGAAATATAACCTAACTATGCCCTCAACCTTCGAAGAGTTAACCAGTGCTTTTGAAACGGTGATGAAGAACTGGGACGGTGCCCAAAAGCCATACTTCCCCATGTCTGGGACAGAGCAGGTAGGCGGCTATTTCTTTAATAGTGATAATAATTATGTACTTTATGATAAGATGTTCTATGTAGGACAAGATGGCACAGTAAAGAATTATTTTGAGACAGAGGCTTTTAAAGAGAGTAGTAAGAATGCCCGCCTTTGGTATGAAAAGGGTCTGATCAATCCGGACGTATTGACCACATCGCATGAGCAGATGGATAATCAGCTGAATAGTGGTGACTGGTTCATTCATGCAGGAACCATCGGTGATATCTCCAACGTGAAGAAGAATTACCCCGATATTACGGTTGATGATTTTGCATGGCTTGATTTTGATACAGTAACACCAGAGATCCGACCTTACGGAACACGTAATATGCAAGCAGTTCCCTTGTCCAGTAAACATCCGGAGGCTGCTGTAAAATTCATCAACTGGTTATATACCAGCCAGGAGAACTTTGATCTCTTCATGTACGGTACTGAGGGAACAGATTATAAGAAGCTGGATGGTAAGAATTATGAAGCGATTCTTGATCCTGCTACCGGCCAGGCACCTTTTTCCTTCTCTACCTGGATGATCGGCAATGTTAACTTTATATATACCAGTACAAACGCACCAAAGGTTACCAATGAGCATCTGTATAACCTGGACAGCACCGCAGTAGAGGGCTACGCTTCCCAGTTCACCTTCGACGGTTCTAATGTACAGACTCAATTGGCCGATGTAAATACTCAGATCGCTGCAGTAATTGCTCCGATGGCATCCGGCGTCGTAGATTACGATTCCAACATCGAGGAAGCCCTGGAGCTACTCCGAAAAGCAGGTATCGATGAGCTGGTAGCTGAATTTAAGAGCCAGCTGGAAGCAAGCAGACAATAAGTGAAACATTCACTTCAGGATATTGTTATACCACAGGAAAATCTTTGGAGAGATATCTCCAAGGATTTTCCGTCTTGCTATCGATGTAGGGCTAATGTTATAGTATAACATGTGAATGATATTATCGATGCAGCAGATGATTGGTGTGAGCGAAGGCTGGTAAACGACCGTGATCTAACAGTCGCTGCAATAATATAATTACGGAACAAGGAGACTGAAAGATGTCAATTAAGGAAAAGAAAGCACAATTTGAATTGGAGAAAGCACAGAAGGTTTATGAAAGTAATATTCTGACCTTCCACGGAGTGGAGGGTTTTGATGTATATAATTGTTCCATCCCGTTTTGTTGGGAGAGTAAGGAGTATATCTACGGCAGAGTGGAGAAAAGAGAAGAATGGGCTCGCTCCTGGGTGAGACTGTTTGAGAAGACAGGCAAGGATGATTATACGCTGGTGAAGGATCATATGATCTATCAATTGGAGGATCCGTATATCAGTATAATTCATGGCGAAATGATACTGGGTGGGACCCATGTTCGTAAACGGAGTGGCAAGATTGATACCTACTACGGTTACTTTTTTCGTGGAACAAACTTGAATGATATGGTCTATTTTACAACCGGTCCGGATTATATGAAGGATATCCGTCTGGTGGAGCTGGAGGACGGTAAAATCGGAGTCTTTTCAAGGCCCAGAAATGAAGAGATAAAGAAGAAGTACGGAACCGGAGCTATGATTGGCTTTGCGGTAATTGATACACTGGAGGAGCTGACAGATGAAGTTATTCTGTCTGCAAAGCCTATAGAAGGGATCTTCGATAAGGATGAATGGGGCGGATGTAATCAGGCTTATTTATTGGCAGATGGTACCATCGGTGTCATCGGACATCAGTGCTATACTCAGCCGGTAGAAGAAGGAGAGGCTTTGGCGGTATATGTGAATATCTCCTTAGAGTTTGATCCTGTTACCTTCGAGGTGAAGAACAGAAAGATTATCGGATCCCGTTCCTGTTATCCGGAGGGTCCGGCTAAAGTACCTAATCTCATTGATTGTACCTTTACTTCGGGTATTACCATGAGGGAAGATGGTAGAGCAGATCTGTACGGCGGCATGGGTGATACGATGGAGGGCCGTATTGTAATCGACTATCCGTTTAGTATTCCCCTAGCATAACATCAATTACTTTGAGTAAATAAGCGCAGATTGGAGCCAAGGATGAGAAAGTATTTTAAGAGATTACTGTCCTATTCCATATATCGAAAGACTTTACTTGCTTATTCCATCAGTATCTTGGTTATTACTACCATGATTCTGATGAGCCTGTATGGTGTGTTTATTGTAAGCATCAAACAGAATCAGGTCGATTCGACCCAACAGCTTCTGAGACAGCTGATCAGTGAGGTCGATAATCTGAAGACGGATGTGGATAATATCATGTCGGTGATTACCAGCGATAGTACAACCTTGAAATTTATTCAGGATAGTAAAGAGAATAAGATGAATAATTACTATCTGTTCCTGAAGCTTCAAGAGATTAAGAGTGCTTATTCTTACATGGAGAATATTACAGTCATTAATTTTAATAATAATAAATGCATTGGAGCATTAGGTAGTAACGGCAGCGACACCGATAATATCGAATTCGCTTCCTCTATGCTGAAGCAGCAGAGATTTATCGGCGTCCGAGTGATAAAGCAGTCTCAGAAGGCTATCAATGTGGTTAGCTTTGTGCAATACCTGCCTTATTATAATGCGGCGGTGATCGAAGATGTGAATGCGACCCTTTTCCGATACAGCATCGATGAGAATCATCGTGAGGCTAGAGAGGTATATATTGTCGATGCCGACGGTAGTGCTGTCACGAATAGTACCTTGGCAATGATAGAGGAGCAGCCGCTATCAGACTATTTCTACGCGATTATTACAGCGCAGGAGAATCCGGATAAGAGCTTCGTATATGATGATAAGGTCAGGAGGCAGCTGGTATTTTTCTCTAAATCGGAGGAGTTCGGCTGGTGGTTCATAGATCTTCAGGACTATTCCTATTTTTATAGCAGATTCCAGAGTATAAGTGCTATTTTTATAGGGATTGCACTGGTATTAGTAATACTGTGTTCGGTGCTTTCTGTGATCTTTAACAGAAAGATACGAAAACCCTTGACCAAGCTTGTGGAGCAATACCAAAATATGATGGGCTATGAGGATTATATTGAGACAGATGAACTTAAATATCTGGATACTGCATTAGCAAGAGGCAAGCATGAGATGTATCTTCGGGAAAAATATATTAGAACATTGTATTTACATAACCTAATGGTAGGTGAGCAGATGCCCTTGTATGTGCCGACGAAGGATATCAATTTCATGGAGAAGCAGTATACAGCCGACTTTTACTGCGTTATGCTTTTACGGATTCATAATCTTGAACAGCAGGAGGATACTTCCGATGAGGAAGAATATAAGCTTTATCGCTATATCATCTGTAATCTGTCCGACGAAATCTTCGGAAGCGGCTTCGAGTGTAAGGCAGTGGATATGGGAGAGGAGCTGGTCAGCGTGCTATTCTTCCTGGAGGAGAAGGTGGTAGCGGAAGAGTATGTATTGTTCTTCAAGCAGCTGAAGGATTTCGCAGAGAAAACATTCCGTATTACCGTAAGCGGAAGTCTGGGGCAAATCGTGGACAGTCAGAAGGATATTGCTATCTCCTATCAGAAGGCTAGACAGTATCTTGAGATGAACCAGCTTATCAGCCGGGAGGAGCTGATTGATGCCAATAACCAGGTTAGTATCAATTATCAGGAGAAGAATAAGAAGCTGGTGGCTTCCATTATGGAATATACGGAATATAATTTTAATAATCCGGAGCTGTCCCTGAAGAATATCTCACAGATCTTTGGCTTATCTACCACTTATCTGGGTAAGATATTCAAATCCATTCAGGGTGAAGCATATTCTACCTTTGTTACGAATTACCGACTTGAGAAATCGAAGCTGGCATTACTTGAGACGACTAAGACAGTGAATGAGATTGCTGGTGAAATCGGCTTTACCAATTCTACTTATTTTGCGACACTCTTTAAAAACACCTACGGGATGACCCCAACAGCGTTTCGAAGCAGGCACAATATTAATGGTCCACCAAACTTAAATATGAATATTTGATAAAATACTAGAAGAGGCTGCTATATAATAATGCTTGTCAGATCAGACTAAGTAATATTATATAACAGCCTCTTAATTTGCGCGAAAGCAAATGTGAGCAATGTGTACAAACACGGTTTGTTCACATTCTGCAAGCTTGCTTGTATTATACTCCTTTTGCTTTCTTCTCTTCCTTCATCAGCTTTACAGTAATTACTACGGCAACAAGGATAAATCCGATACCACCGATAATTCCGGTGGGGGATGGTCCTACGAAAGGATTACCACCATCTATGGAGTAATATATTCCTACCGATGCGATGGAATTAATGCTTCCGTGAGCAAAGATTGCGGGAAAACAGCTGTTGGTTTTGATCGTGACATAGGAGAATATGGTTCCCAGTACGATGCAGAATATCACCATAGCAAGGATTCCGGTAAACGGAAAGCCTGCATAGCCGGTACCGTAATTATGTCCAAGTGCAGTCAGCGGAGCATGCCATACACCCCAGATGGCACCATTAATCAGAAGCATCGGAAGAATCTTGAATTTACCTTTCATCTTGGGAAGAAGATAGCCTCTCCAGCCCCATTCCTCTCCAAGGCAATTAAGTGCATTAATTAAAGGCCCGATAAAGAAGGCGGTAGCGATCTGAATCAGCATTGTGGTCTGAAGCCGGGAAGTGGTCATCTCTACACCGGAGCTCTCATAAGCCTTGGCTAGATTCGAAAGCTCGGGATCAAACTGTCCGGGATTAAGTGCAAAGTAGATCAGAGCACCGACTGCGGTTAAAATTGCCGGTCCGAACCAAGCGAATAGATAATAACCCAGATTTTTCTTCAACTGCGGTAATCGAAGGAGGGAATTGCGGAAACCTTCTTTGGTAATCAGTCTGGTCAGTAAAACACCGATTGCAGGGACAAACATCACCATACCAACCAAGGACTGGCCAACCATAGCCAGCTGCTGGTTCTCTCCGGTAATTAATGGCCGTATGAGTCCTATCTCCAGGGCATAGGTTACTATAAAAGTAATTGCCAGATATAATAGAATTCTTTTCGTTTCCAGCTTAGGATCCGTCCCCTGATTACCGGACTCTTGCTGTCTGTTCTCGTGAAATATCGTATTCGTATCCATAATAGCCTCCCACTAATTTTTGATACAATTATAACACAAATTCCTAATAAAGAATATCATTACTCACGGTAGTGTAGAACATGCCCTTAATCAGCTCAGGGTCATTGGTTTGGCCAAGAATCCACATCAGCTTACTTACTACCGCTTCGGTAATCATGTCGTAAGCTTCAATAATGCTTACCTTGTTTTTTAGCTCATGTCCGACCTGATAGATGTTCATGTCACTCCCCTCGTTAGGAACCTGAGTCGTCATGACGACGGTTTTACCTTGATCCGTCCATTTCTGTATGATATCGAGATATTGATAATCTGGAAGAGAAGGAATACCTCCGACTCCGTAGCTTTCGATGATAACGGCATCATATTTTGAAAACATATAGTCAAGAATATCCGAGTCTGCTCCCGGGGTAAGCTTGAATAAGCCCACTTTTGTGTTTAATTTGTCATAAAAGATTGGTGCTTCGTGCTTAGGCTCTCTGATATATTGAATCAGATGGCTGTCCTGAATAACTGCAAGATAGGGATAGTTGATACTGGAGAAAGCCTGAAAGCTCTTGGAGTGGGTCTTCCTGGCTCTTGTTCCGAGTATAACCTTACCGTTGAATACTATCTGGACACCGCTGGCCCCTTCGGAGGATGCATATAAAAAGCTATCAAATAAATTGGTCTTTGAATCAGTTATCTCCATATTGATAGGCCGCTGTGCGCCGGTCAGTACAATCGGTTTGGGTGAATTATGTATCAGATAGGATAGAGCAGCAGCCGTAAATGCCATGGTATCAGTGCCATGACAGATCACAAAGCCATCATAGTTATCATAATTGGTTCGAATCGTTTGGACCAGCAGGACCCAGATATCCGGAGAGATATTGGTACTGTCCATATTACATACCTGAACTGTGTCTACCTCGCAGACATGGGAAATATCCGGTATATACATCAATATTTCCTCAGAGGTTAATTGCGGATGCAAGCCTCCATTGGTTGCCTTAGTAGAGGCGATCGTACCGCCCGTTCCGAGCATAAGAATTTTCTTCATATATTTTCCTTCTTCATTGTATAGAATAAGTAGTTGCATAAAGTTATATTAGCTTTTAAATATTATGATAATACAGTCGAATCTTATTATCAACTAATTCTTAATACTAAAACCGGTCAACAGGATAATATTTATCCTTACCGCGTACTAATTAATATGTTGGGAAGCAGCATCTTGATAATTGAATTGACACAAATTCTGTATAAAGTATAATGAGTAATAAGCCTCTGTTTTTCGCTTGGGGCAAAAGTAAGGAGAATAGAATGAAAACGTCAAAGCTTACCATAAAATTAGCAATCCTGTTCTATAGTTTAGTTCAGATCGGTGCTATCTGTATTACCTCTATATTGGCGAGAATCTCAGAGCTCTTTCCTGAGTATGGTATTACAACAATACAATTTCTCGCTACCTGCCCTTCGGTAGTCATAATTTTTATGTCATTACTGACGGGTAAGCTGGTAGAGCACATTGCAAAAAAATACCTTGCGCTGTTCTCGGCTTCGTTATTTATCGTGGCTGCAATGGGCGGATTTTTCTTTCACGGATCATTGATACTGCTGTTTGTATGGCAGATTATATTAGGGGTAGGCATCGGTATTCTCGTTCCTTTGGGCTCCTCCCTGATAGCGGAATATTTTACAGGTGAAGAACGCAGTAGTCTGATGGGACTGCAGAGCGCAGTCATCAGTGTTGGAGGGGTATTGCTATCCCTGTTTGCCGGGTTACTTGCAACGATTAACTGGTATTTTAGTTATCTGGCCTTATTATTGGTGGTGCCGGGCTTTCTTTTGTTGTTATTTGGTTTACCGCTTGACCGGCCAATCCATACTGCAAAGACGAATGGCGGAAGGATAAAGGTTACTCCGAAAGTGGTGATCTTCTATGGCCTGTCAGCCTTCCTTTTTATGATGTTCTATAATGTAATATCAACGAATCTATCGCTGCATCTGAAGGAGAATGGAATCACAGGATCAGTGAATTCCGGTATTGCAACCTCAGTATTCATGCTGAGTGGTGCGGTGGCTGGTGTACTTTTCAATATTTTTAAACGCATACTGGGTGAGAGAGTGATTGCCTTAGGCTTTTTCAATCTGGCAGCAGGTGCCTTGATTACAGGTGTAGCTAAGAGCTATATCCCGGTTCTGATCGGAGTATTCATTGCTGGTTTCAGTCTTAGCATCGTAATGGCACAGGTGGTGATCAGCATTGCGGAACGGGAGAAACCGGCGGCGATAACCATGAGTATCGCATTCAATATGGCAATCAATAATCTGGGTGCCTTCCTATCACCGAATATCACAAAGCTTAGCAGGCTGATCTCAGCCAGTGATCGGGCTTCCGACCGATACCAGCTGGTGGGCATTCTAGCTATAGCGGTAGCAATTGTACTGTTTCTCTTGCTGGGGAGACAGAGGATAGAAACAAACGACTCGAACTCCATATAAATTGATATAATATGACAAATATCCCATAAAATTTACTTTACATAGATTGTAAGATAGGATAAAGTAAAATTGTAATGTCTTTTTATACTACTAAAGTAAAGGAGAAGATAATTTGGGTGAGGAGCAGAATAATGTGGATTATGAGACGGAAGAGTCAATAGGAATGAACAGGGAAGCAGGGGAGGACACACAGCAGGAAGCGGAACAGGAAATGGGAGAAGACTTTGATCAGGAGCTGGTGCCGATAAAGCTTCGTATACCGGTCTGGGTTATAATCTTATTCCTTGGAGTTGTAATATTAGAAATCATAAGCTTAATACATTTTCCAAAGGCATTGAAGGACTATAAGGCGTACAAGCTGGCAGAGAGTAGGATTAGTCATGGTGAGACATCAGCTGCGATTAACGATCTATATTCGGTAGCCGAGGCACATCCGGATTCAATTCCGGTTATGGTGAAGCTGGTAGAATTATCTATGGATAATGGCTATTATGATATGGCAGGTTATATTATAGATACATATATCGCCGGTAAAAGTATATCCGATGCGGACTATGAGATGATCGACCGATATTATACGAAGCTGGAGAACTATTATAATTCTTTAGCGTCAATCGATACCATTATTACAGAGGCTCCGAATCAGGATACTCTGGATGAGAGTTATTATAATTATATCAGGTCCCATATCGAGGGCTTGCTATATACCGAGGGTCAAGACGATGCATACCTATGCTATACCTTGAGTATGATTGCAGTGGATAAATCGAGTACCCTGGATTATTTGCAGCAATGCTATGAAATAGACCCGGAATGCTTTGATGTGCGGGCACAGCTTGGGATAGTCTTAAGAAGAATGGGTCGCCTTGATGAAGCAAGAAGCATGACTCTGGAAGCCTTAGCTAAGGATAAAGAGGATACCAATGCACTTCGTGCTATGGCTACCCTTGCGATGGTTGAGAATGATCTGCAGGGTGGACTCGAGGCTGCAGAAGCTGCTTATACCATCAATCCCGATGGGATTTATATCAGAGAAACCTATCTGATTGCGCTGACCGTGAATCAGCGGACGGATCAGGCAGAGGTTATTCGGACTGAGATGGAAGCAGCCGGTTTATTAATTGAGCAGGATACTCAGCAGCTGCTGGACGGTGAGATAACTTTGCAAGACTATTATATAGGAGAATAGGAGATTATTATGATTATACCCGGAATTCTGATTTCAATCATAACCTTCCCCGGCGTTATCGTACATGAGCTGGCACATCAACTGTTTTGTTATTTATGCGGTCTGAAGGTATATGAAGTAAAATATTTTCAGTTTCGAAATCCCAACGGATACGTAATTCATGAGTCCTCAGATCAACCCGGTAAGGTATTCCTGACTTCTATGGGACCCTTCTTCGTCAATACGATCATCGGACTTCTTATCATACTGCCTGCATCTATTCAGGTAATCGCATTTGAGGAATATAACAATGTTCTTGATCTGGTGCTGGCATGGCTTGGCTTTTCCGTTCTGATGCATGCCTTTCCCAGTACCGGCGATGCCAAAGTAATGGTGGAACGTATTCTTAAGAACCCGGAAGTGGGTCTGCTTGCGAAGCTTCTTGCCGCACCGTTCATCGGTCTGGTATATATAGGGGCTATCGGCTCCATCTTTTGGCTGGATGCAATCTATGCGGCAGCAGTTGCATTGCTGATACCGAATTTGATCATCCGTCTGCTATAGAAATAAGGCCGAAACATCGAGACATAACCGTGCTAATGAAGCGCGGTATGTACTTTGTTTCGGCCTTTTCTTAATACATGATACATAAAAAGTTTGCGAAGCAAACTTTTTATGTATATTCTTCCTAAGCAGGGCTTGGCTTCTCCATCAGCCAAGCATTTTCTTGATTCCGGTGAATATCCTTCCGTTAGCTAAGGCTACGATACCGTCCAGCTTCTTATTGCTGATACCGCCGGCCATCTTCATGGAACGAAGTGGCATTTCCATTGTGGATTTTTCGAGCATCAGAGTCATAGTGGGATCATCATTGGCCTTCAGCATCTTATTCATCGCTCTCTTTACTACCTTAAGAAGTATCTTACCGATCAAGGTATCCTTAATATCACCTATGGTAGAATCCTTGGAGTAGGGCTTTCCGTTCTGATCGGGCTTCGGTACATAACCGAGCAGCTTGTAAAACTGCTCATCGCTGATGCGAAGAGGAGCACTGGGCTTCTGATACTCCGTTAAGGAACGGTAATCATCCGCTAACAGACTCTCTCTTCCGTCACCGGCAAGAGTGACATCAGCGCTTAAGCGAACATCGGCTCCGGAGGCAGCAACGAGGAGCTGATAGCTTCCTCCTTCGACACACCAATCCTTAGCCTTGGTATTATAATAAGTAAAGCTTCTCTTACCTAGCTGCAGCTCCACCCTCTTAGTCTCTCCGGCTGCCAGGAATACCTTGGTAAAGTCCTTCAGCTCCTTCTCGGCACGGAAGATGGAGGAGGAATTGCAATGAACATAGAGCTGTACAATCTCGGCACCGTCCTCCTTACCGGTATTGGTAACATCTAAGGTTACTTTGTAATGATAAGGCTCCTGCTCCTCCACGAGGAGGTTGCTATATTCGAAGGTGGTATAGGATAGGCCATAACCGAAGGGGAAGGTCACAGACTTCTTTACGGTATCGTAATAGCGGTAACCGACATAGATGCTTTCCCTGTATTGAACGGATTTGCAGGTACCGGGGAAATAATGGTGGCTGGAATTATCTTCTAGAGTCATCGGGAAGGTCTCAGCCAGCTTTCCGCTGGGATTTACCTTGCCAAGAAGTAAGTCCGCGGTAGCTGCTCCACCGGCTTGGCCGGCCAGATACATCAGAAGAATTCCTTTCACATGATCCTTCCAGGGCATCAATACGGGTGCACCCAGCTGGAGAATAACGATCGTGTTGGGATTAACCTTTGCTAATGCATCGATAAGCCTGTTATGGCTTTCCGGCATGGAGAGAGTGGTACGGTCAAAGCCTTCGCTTTCGTAATCGTCCGGAAGACCGGCGAATACAAGAACGACGTCACTATCCTTAGCCAGATTACAGGCTGCTTCCAACTGGGCAGCGTCAGTCTGGTTCTCGCCAAGACGGTAGCCCTCCGAGTATGTTACATTCACGCCTGCCGCCTGCAACGCATCAAAAGCATTATCTAAATAGGCAGGATTGATGCGGCTGCTTCCTGCACCCTGATATCTTGGTTTCTTAGCCATCTCACCGATAACAGCCACCTTAGCGGTCGGACAGATCGGAAGGACTGAGCCTTCATTTTTCAGCAATACGGCTGATTTGGTAGCTATTTCACGAGCGAGAGCATTATGCTCCTTATTTGTATTTTTTGGAGCTGGTTTCTCCTCCATTCCCTTTAGGATAAATTCAACCATACGCTCGGCGCAGAGATCAACCTCTGCCATAGAGAGAGAGCCGTTATTAACAGCAGCTACTACCTCGTTATCACTATCCGCATTGGTACTGGGCATCTCCAGATCCATACCCGCACGAACATCATCCACTCGGTCACTCACAGCACCCCAGTCGCTTACGACGATTCCGTCAAAACCCCATTCCTTACGCAGGATATCCGTTAATATGTATTTATTAGCACAGACATAGGTTCCGTTAATTTTGTTATAGCTGGCCATTACAGTCCAAGGCTGAGCTTTCTTCACTGCGGTTTCAAAGCCGGCAAGATAGATCTCACGAAGCGCTCTCTCATCCACCTGAGCATCCACTGTCATACGGGAGGATTCCTGGTTGTTAACCGCATAATGCTTCAGTGAGGTACCGACTCCCTTGCTCTGAATACCTTGGATTAATGCGGCAGCCATCTCGCCTGCCAGATAAGGATCTTCACTGAAATATTCGAAATTACGACCGCATAGGGGGCTGCGCTTGATATTAATTCCAGGTCCGAGAATCGTTGCAACCTCTTCAGAGACACATTTTTCACCAAGTGCCTCACCCATACGTCTTAACAGCTCCGGATCATAGCTGCAGGCGGTGGCACTGGCGGTAGGAAAGCTGGTGGAGGGTACACTGTCATTCAGACCGAGATGGTCAGTATCTCCCGCCTGCTTCCTGAGTCCGTGAGGACCGTCCGTAACCATGATTGATTTAAGACCCAGCCGGTCAATCCCCTTTAGATGCCAGAAATCCTTGCCACTCAGGAGACTTGCTTTTTCCTCCAGAGTCATTTCCTTTACAAGCTTACTCGCTTTTGCTTTATAGTCCATAGAATACCCTCCATATATGATAGGAATCTAACTTATAAATACCTCGATTCTATAATAGCAAATACATAAGAGTTGGCTATCTTATTCTTAAGATTTATGTTATAATTTTAATGTATTTTTCTTAAGAGGATTTAGCAATATATGATTCTAAAATCAAAGTGATTATTGGCCTTTCAAAAGAACAAAGCAGGATGGACAGAAGGAGCCGAGAGAAGAGAGGATGGGTTATGAAGGTAAAGCTCGACACGAAGCGGATAGAGAATACATATTATAAGGAGACACCAAAGGATATCATATCAGCTTACCGCCAGGCGATGTTTGAGCAAAGAGAGATGCCGGATACTACGATTATGTACCGGACGGAGGAGAAGCTCTTCAATTGTATCAGGCAGGGAGAACCGGACAAGATAGAGGAGAGTCTGAAGGAGATATCAGAGGGAGATAGGATGATGGGTTGTATGTCGAAGGATCCGCTGCGACAGGCACAATATGCCTTTATATCCGGTCTTACCTTGGCTACGCGTTTTGCCATAGAGGGAGGGCTGCCTGAGATCGAGGCTTATAATCTGAGTGATGTCTATGCACAGAAGGCTGATGTCAGTAAGAAAATAGAGGAGATAACGCAATTATTTGCAGTTGCCTATTACGACTTTGCTAAACGGGTCCAGCTGGCCAGGAAGAGAAAAGCTTATTCTTATCCGGTCACCATATGTATCTCATATATTCTGGATCATCTGCATTACCAGATCACCTTGACGGAGCTGGCTAAGGTAAGTAAGCTTACTCCACAATATCTATCAGCACTCTTTCACAGGGAGACCGGAATGACGATTACTGATTACATTATGAAGGAGAAGCTGGAGACAGCCAAGCAGCTGCTGACCTATTCCGAGCACACACTTCAGGAGATTGCAAGCTTCCTCGGTTTCTGCTCTCATTCAAGCTTTACAGTGCACTTTCGAAGGGGTTGTGGGATAACTCCGAGAGAGTATAGAAACAGCTCCAGAACATATCCTCCGGAGCTGCACTAAACTGTTTCGCAGTAGACTGCGATGGTGAAGATATGATTTAATCTTTCCTAATTGGAAGAGCATAGGGCAGATATTCCTATGTTCTTTGAACGAAATCGAATCGATAAGCTGAACTTCCCGATAAAAACAATAGATAAAGGAGGTTGGCGACGTTGGGAAGGACACCGGTTGGTATCTACAGCTTATGCTTCGTCAGAAATACTATGTATTGAAAATGATTATCAATATCTATGTCCATAGAATACCATAGAGATATTAGCGTTGTCAACAATAAAATTACAATGATTCATAATTCTGAAAACCTTTGAATATTCACGGGTTTATGATTGCACACACCGGATAGTGATCTGATAAGTATACTCCCTCTTTATGATCCTTCCATTTTTCCACGGCTTCACATACCCAGTTCCCTTTCAGGAAAATGTAGTCAATGCTGCTCGTTACCCCATCTCCGGGATAGGCTGATTCTTCTCCATGATATCCATGGTAAGTAACACCAATATCATTTGTCGCATTCACAAAATCACGATTCTCCAGCAATACCGCCATTTCCTCCGAATCTGGTTCTGCATTAAAATCTCCGACCAAAACCGTTGGCACATCGGCCCAGACAACCTCTTCGGCAAGCTTCTTTACAATCTGCATAAGGCCCTGTCTGCGTGCCCCCTGACCTTCATGATCCAGATGGGTATTGACAACTCGAAACACTTTCTCCGTTTCCATATCCTGAAAAACCGCCTCAGTAGCTGTTCTGGGATAGTCACTCTGTTCTTCATACCGGGAACCGGGCACATTCGGTGTTTTTGAAAGCCACCAGGTCTCCATATGAATCAGATTCATATGGTCTTTTCGGTATGCAATGGTCATCTGCTCACTGTCTAGCGTCTTCCCTCTGCCACACCCGACCACATAATAATCCGTCAGATTTTTTTTTAGCCATACCGCTATATGGGGTAATACCTCTTGAAAACAGATAATATCGGGCTGTTCTCTATTAATTTTCTCTAAAATAAGCGGTTTTCTGTATTCGAAACAATTATTTCCATCCTGTCCCCAATCACATCGAATATTAAAGGTTACGCATTTCATTGTTAACTCCTCCTGTATGCCACAATTCTGTCGGTTCTTCTGTATGCTTTGTATTAATTCTCAGCCCATTCTGGCCGATTGCCCTTTGGATAGCAAAAAAGAAAAATACTAGCGCAAGTATGACAAACATTATATTAAAAGATGACTGTATTGTAAACAAAATAAAAAAGCAATATCAATAATAAACAGTTTTCGTATAACTATACAATTCTTTCACAACTTTCGGCAATACTATCTATGAAAGTTAGTTCCCTGCCTGTTGTTTATAGAGAAAGTGAGGGAGCTGAATGTTAAAAGCGCGATTATTTGGATTCGCTATTGCGACAGTAGTAGCGATCACAGGAATTAGCCCGGTAACTGCCTTGGCGGCTGCAGAAAAAACACAGACAGTTGAACTGTCAGAGAAGGATAAAGATCAGAAGGGCAACAGAGCACTCTTCGAGGAGAAGATGAACAATGCCATTAAGAAATGGAATACTTTGACGACAGAGCAGAAGAAGGATGTTTATACCCTGCTTGAAAATGAGATAAAAGCAAACAACAGGATAATAGATAAGCTGGTAGACCTTGAGGTTATGGCAAAGGAAGACGCAGCAATGCTGAAGGCGGACCGAATGGTCCGTTTCAATAAGCTGAAGGAAAGCGGGGATTTTCCGTTAATGAAGCCTAAGGGCATTAAAAGGGACAAATAATAGTTGTGAATCAGAAAAGGAACGATTGATATAACAGCTGACAGGAACTAACTTTCATTAATAAGTGAATAAGTAATCAAACATTGGTCAAGGTTCATAATGCTAATAGAGAGTAGATTTCCCATAATTTTTATATTCACTAGGGGATAAACCCGTATGCTTCTTAAATGCACGATTAAAATTTGCTGTATTATTGAAACCACACAACAAGGCAATCTCTAACATGGTTTTATTCGAATGTTCATCAAGCAGATGGATTGCTGAATTAATTCGGCTCTCAGTGACATAATCCCAGATTGGAACACCGGTCGTCTGATGGAATATGGAAGAAAGATAATTAGGACTAATATTCACTGCTTCGGCTATTGACTGAAGCGTGATGCTGTTCGTATAGTTTTCCCTAATGAAATCGATGGCGGAAACAATATAATTATAATTATCTGAGGTACTGTCTTTCTGATAGTAGTTATAATTACGAATTAAATAAACAAGGATATTTATGAGTTTTGAACGAACCATACTCAAATATGCTTCTTTCTTCTCAGTTATTTCGGATTCGATTTCCAGTATTAGTTGACGGATGGCTTCTGTCTCACAAGCATTACGTTGCAGTTGGTTTATAAACTCTTTACTGTGGGAAAAGAAAAATCCGGAATTATCCTTTAAAAATGGATCATCCTCCGAAGCCCAGAGATATCTGGGCTCAAAATGTATATTCATTAACTCCATTTCTTCGTCAGTATCAACCTGAGTAATACAATGTACTTCATTACTGGAGAATACAAAGATATCTCCGGCATTAATACTGTATTGCTGCCCGTCTATCGAGTAAATACCCGTCCCTTTTAGAAAGTAGCCTATTTCGAAATGACTGTGCCTGTGCTCACGAAATGGTCGTTTGCCCTGGATAGGTCGTATTGTGAATAAATGAAATAAATATCCGTTCTTTGCCTTTTCCGGAATATATGCATCGAATAATTCCATAGATTATCTCCGTCATGTATTGTATTATATTTGTCGAATTTAATAATATTATTGTTGAAACACATGTAATAAATGTCTAAGATTACATTACCAATATGAGGATTATATCATTATAATCGACAAATAACAATTGTTTTCGATAAGGAAATCCAATAAAATACATAGAAAAGGGTGATATTAATGGAATTTATTGAAGAAAGAGCTAGAACTACGATGATTTATAATTATTACGATACCGTCGTGGTTGGTGGAGGAATTGCAGGAGTCTCTGCAGCTCTGGCAGCAAAGAGAGCAGGAGCGAATAAGGTGTTGCTGATAGAAAAACAGTATGCACTTGGCGGTTTGGCAACGTTAGGACTCGTGACAATTTACTTACCTCTATGTGATGGAAAGGGCAATCAAGTGAGCTATGGGATTAGCGAAGAGCTCCTGCGACTCTCCATACAATATGGTGCGGAGGATAAATATCCGGATGCATGGCTTGAGGATAAAAGCACAAAAGTAAGGGAAAATCAACGTTTTGAAGTTCGATATAATGCATCTGTCTTCGCAATCCTGATGGAACAATTGTTAATCAAGGAAGGTGTTACAATACTTTATGGAACAGCTGTTTGCGGAGTGGATGTAAGTGATGCAAGAATTCGTTGTCTATTTATTGAAAATAAATCCGGAAGATCTGCAGTAATGCTGAAAAATGTAGTAGACGCAAGCGGAGATGCTGATGTCTGCAAGTATTCCAATATTAAGACAATAGAGTTTCAACAAAAGAATGTGTTGGCAGCCTGGTATTACTATCAGGAGACACATAATGTCGATTTAAAAATACTGGGGTTTGCCGACATCCCGGATAAGTTGAAAAAGAAGGAAGAAGAAAGTAACTTACAAAACCGTTACACAGGTTTGGATGCAGAAGAACTTACTAAGATGACAATTGATTCACATAGAATTTTGCTTGATGATTTTCTAAAATCGGGAGGGATCTCCGACACACATAATCTTACCTCGATGGCTTCCATTCCTCAAATCCGTATGACGCGTCGCATTGAGGGTCTATATACCCTGGATGATATTGAAGATCATAAATATTTTGAAGACAGCATCGGTATGATCAGTGATTGGAGAAAAAGTGGACCAGTATACGAAATACCTTTTTCCTGTCTTATTGGCAGAGAGGTGAGCAATCTGATAACAGCAGGTAGGTGTATTTCAGTAACGGATGCTATGTGGGATATAAGCAGAGTGATTCCGGCATGTGCTGTTACTGGAGAAGCAGCCGGTACCGCAGCTGCTTTGACAGGTGACTTTATGCAGTTTGACGTGAAGGAGCTGCAAGCCATTCTGAGCAGGAATGGGGTTAAGCTCCATCTGTAATGTACGACAAATTCCAAATTGTAAGATACTTTGTAAAGGTAATAACATTATTGTTGATGGGCAAGGGATCGATTTCTTAAAATAAGGTCAGCTAATATTTACATAATGCACTTTACCAAAACGTATTAAGAAAGGATATAAGATGAGTAAAAATAATTTAATGGAATTTGTTTCTGAAAATATCAATACCTCTTCAAATCCATCTGACTTAAAAATAACGGATATGAGATTTGTCGATATTGATGGGGCACCAAAAAGAAGTACCTTAATTAAGATTATGACCAATCAAGGTATTGTGGGGTACGGAGAGGTGAGAGATGCATCAAGTAAAACCTATGCTTTGATGCTGAAAAGCCGTATTCTGGGTGAAAATCCTTGTAATGTTGATAAAATATTTCATAAAATTAAACAATTCGGTGGTCACTCCAGACAGGGTGGAGGTGTCTCAGGAATTGA
>JAEZKL010000158.1 GCA_023415475.1 Bacillota bacterium
CTGTATGAGGTGTACCTATATAGACAACATCAATCTCCGGATCCCGGATCATCTCCTCACAGCTGCCATACGCCTTCTTAATATGAAAACGGGTTGCAAATTCCTTCGCTTTAACCGGATCTCGGGATGCGACTGCGGTAAGCTCGGTATGATCCAATGAATTTAAAGCTGTAGCAAACTTTGAAGCTATCTGTCCTGCACCTATAATCCCCCACTTTACTATTCTCATAGCTTAATCCCCTTCCATATTTTATATATGTAGTCTCATTATATTCAAATACCGTTTCTTTCATACAGAGGCAAAGATTGATATCTTCCCTCTCAAGTCTATTTTACTCGCCGTTTCATACAATTGCAATATAAAAGCCGCCTATTTCCTTCGTTTCCGACAGAGCACAATCAGTGCTATATGTGAAAACATAAAAAACAGACGGCTGATAAGCCAGCTCAGTAATACTCAGGCTTCCTCCAAGGGTATAATCTTATATTCAAAATTATCTTCTATGACCTTATAACCAACCTTTTCATAAGCACGGTTTGTAAGTGGATTATTCTTGTCCACATATAAAGTACAGAATTTGAAACCTTGTTCCAACAGTTCTTTACTTAGATAGTATAAGTTAGCGGCGGCATAACCCTTTCCGCGAAATTCCTCCGGCGTGAATACGTACGTAATTCCCATACCATGAACAAGTTTCCTTGTAGCTGCTGCCATTGAGACCGCCCGATGTTCCTCGTCTTCGTACAAGTACAGCTCCTTCCGGTTGATTAACTGAGTGGCTCTAAGGAGAGCAGCCTCGTAATCCGCCTCATCCATCATAGCTTCTATCTGAAATTGTATCATCCAGTCCGCAACTAGCTTAGCATCCTCAGACACTGCCAATCTCTGATACCCTGCTGCCGGCTTAATATCATTTATCTGCCGCAGCTCCATAATATCCGTCCCGACTTTCTGAATAAAGCTTACATTCATATATTTCGTGTATTGTTGAATAAAGCTCTGGCACAATGTCTGCCTTGCATTCAAACCTCCGATGATAATATGGCTGTTTCCCAAATAGTCCGCCAATACTCCTGCCGCCTCCTCCTCTTTTTCCGAAGCTGCTGCGTATAGGATTAAGTCAACACCACGAATTATTACAAACATTAAGACGATCTGAGTCTCATCCATCACTATGCCGAATAATTCCTTACCAGTGCCTAAGCCTGTCAGACTTTGATGCGCAAAGTAAAGCAGTAATTGAGCAGCGGCTTCTCTCTCCAATAATATTGTTTCATATTCCTTTAGGAATAAATCAGCGTTGCCATATTCCTTTACTATCATCCCAAGTCCCTCTTTTCGAATAAAACATAATGCTTATCTATAATTTACCCGTTTTCAACCATTTTAAACTTAGTTTTCTCTAAGGTGTCTGACTTTCCCATTCTATGCAAAAAGTCCCAACCCAAGTTAGGACTTTTTGCGGCAAAAGCAGCCATGATTCGTTAGAATACTGTATTATTAATTACTTGAAAGCTTTTTTCTTATTGGTTAAGAGTACGGCTCCACCTACTAATGCTGCGCCACCGACAATTGCTAATACGATGATCGGAGCAGACACATCATCCTTTGCTTGTTCATCCGTAGCTGCTATAGTACTGATATCGGCTGCGTCAACAGAGGTATTCTTATCTACCTTTTCTTCCCCGTTCGCACCATCCGCTATACTCTCGATTTGGATTTGAACCTCCTCATCGTCAGTGACAGCATCATCACCGGTTACCGCCGGTTCGGCACTTTCTGTAGTATCATCCTTATCTGTGATTACTTCTGCATCTGCATCAGCCTCGTAGGCCACTGCATCCGGAGCTGCACCGCTTGCATAAATCACAGCCTGATCAAATTCGATTACCTTAACTCCATCCTTACCAACTAGCTCATAGATGTAGTTCGCATTATCCTCATTATAGGGGGATATACCGATTTCTATATTATCTTCAACTACGCTGGTATAATTCACCATAAAGCCCAGCTTCTCTATCTCCTTAGCATTTGCTTCCAAAAGAAGCTTGTCGATCTCTCCCTGCTTTACATATAATGCTTTGGTCTGCTCAGATACCTCCTCGGTTGCTGAAGGTGTAGTGTCTTCGGCAAGTGTCGCATATGCGGAACCGGTGGTCATTGTGGCCAAACATAATCCCAACATAACTGTCTTTAATAAATTCTTCTTTATCATAATAATTCCTCCGTTATCCTAATATTAGTTGTCATCCTATTTTTATCCCAACTATCATTATCCTCACATTATTGCTAATAAGTATCCGATTGCCTGTGCTCAACCTCCTCTCATTTATCGTTTACAATCATTAGACGTAGGAATAGAAAAGACGGTTCCCGATTATTAAAAGAATCATCTTCCATATGCTCTTAACCGCTATAACGATAAGAATCAAACAATAGAAAGCACACTTCGCGAACTTACTATTATCATGAATAAAAGGGCGTGTTTCTTAATGAAACAGCCCTTCTATCTCCTTCAATCGGTATGTTTTACAGCAATCCCTTTATTAGTTAACTTTGCTCAATAATTTATCTACCGCTTTTTCATCTATACGCCTTACCACACTATGAGTATACTCCTCAAAGTACTTTGTCCAGAAGCCGCGGGCTGTCGGATTGAAGCTTTCACAATCAACACCCAGCAAACGATAACCTTCCCTCTTTAGCTCTCTCATAACATGACAGAGTAGATTATGGTATATGCCGGTTCCCCTATATTCCGGTTCACAATAGGCCCCACAAATATTCATCATGTCATCGACCACTGTAGCAAAATTCTCTCCACTCTCGGAAAGCTTGATATAGGCTACCGATTTCCCATTTACCTTGGCTGCAAAGTATCTCACATCCTCCTCAGCCTGCTTATATAACCCCTCTTCATCGACAGGTTCAAAGTACAGAAAGGATGGACTGTTACCAAGATGATGAATTAATGCATTATGCTGTTTCACTAGAAGCCCCCACTCATCTCTGAACAGTTCTACATTATTTACATGATATTCAGAAGCTATCAAAACCTCTTTTGCTGAAGGTATCCTGTCCAAAGAACGAATCAGGTCCAGGCAGCGAAGCCCAAAACCATTATAGAAAAAGCTTTTTTCTCCCGCCTTATCATGAGCATATAGAGTAATGGCATGGCTCCGTATTCCAGCCTTAGTCCATTTTTCTGCCGCTGCCTGGTACAGCTTTGAATAAACACGTTCCCGGCTAGCTTCATCCAAATCACACGCCACGCCATGTCCATATAGCGGCACATAGCCCCCTCGTACACTCGTTGTGCCAAAGGCATCTTCTCTTGGCAGGTATGAGCAAAGAAATCCAATGAGACGATCTCCAAGGGTAGCAGCTACCCCCAGTCCGTTTTCAACAAAATGTCCCATATCCGGAAGTGAACCAATCTCAGGAAGCATCGTTATTACCCTCTGCTCAACTTCATAATTATCCTTTGCAATCTGTCTTGCTATCGGTATATGCTCCTGGCTAAAATCTACTATCTCCATTATCGTTTTCCTCCTATCTTCTGTCTTGCTCTGTTGGACTTCTCCAGCTTCTTAAAGAAATCCCTCTTCTCTCTCAAATATGCTGACTTATCCTCCGTAAACCTTGCTTCACCCTTTAACTGAAGATAATTCTTCCATCTTGAGCGTTCCAAAGCACCTGTTGCAATTGCTGACTGAATCGCACAACCCGGTTCGCCTCGATGAGTACAATCCGAGAACCGGCACTCGGCAAACAGCTCTTCAATATCGGAAAAGGCTTCGCCCAACCCTTCTTCGACATCCCACATACCAAGTTCCCTCATTCCCGGTGTATCAATAATCATCACACCATTCTTCAGCATAATCAACTGACGATGGGTCGTCGTATGCCGTCCTTTACTATCCTCCGCACGTATTTCACTGACATTCATTATCTCCTCACCCGCCAACGCATTTACCAGTGTGGATTTACCAACACCTGAGGAACCAAGAAAAACAACTGTGCTCTTAGGCTTCATATATTGCTGCAGCTGCTCCAAGCCCTCTTTCGTTACGGCACTGACTGCATATACCGGAACGCCGATTGCCTGCTGTCTGACCAGTTCCAGCTGCTGCGTATAGTCCTCCACCAAATCAGCCTTCGTTAGCAGTACGACCGGTATTCCTCCACTCTCCCAAGAAACAGTAATATACCTTAAGATACGGTTAATGTTAAAATCGTAATTTAAGGATGCCAATATAAATACATAATCAAAATTCGAGGCGACCACCTGTTCAAGAATTGTCTTTACATATCCTGCCGCATGACCGGAATAATCCGGTCTGGAGAATTTCGATTTGCGGGGATAAACACGTACAATCAGTGAATCTCCGCTTTCATTGTAGCGCAGCGATACAAAGTCACCTACTGCCGGGAAATCCTCTGCAGCATCTAATTTATTATAGAAAGAACCCTTTATTCTGGCATTGCTTTCGCCATATGCCGATATCACCTTGAATAATTCCCTGTGAACCTCTGTCACTCTGGCCGGGATACAGCCTTCTGATTTTTCTTCCATATCATATTTTTCGGTATAACCGTAATTAACTAAATCGATCATCATATTCCTCCATCAAATGTTTTAATAATTTACTATCCATCTTAATTCTTACTAATAAGCTATCTTCCGAACGTACTACAATACTCATATAAATCGCTCCTTTCATATTGTTAATTCATTGTTTTTGTTGTTTCTCAACAACTTAACCTGCCTACCCTTTGAATTAGTTTGTGCCGAGGATTACACAGGCGCAAACTTGGAAGTGTGAAAATAGCTTTTATTTTCACGCTATCTACATGCTTTCTCAGGTTAAGCCAGCTTCCCATTGGGCAGAAAAATAGCCAAAAGCAGCCTTTTCATCTCGCTGCCTTTGGCTAGTGATGTATTTTTAGATACAAAAATAACACACCCTAAAGTGTGCCACCGCATAAGTCATGGTATTCACGAAAGGTTACTTGTACGGCATCCCAAAGCACAGAATCAATCTCCCTGCTTGTTCCGCCCAATATGAAGTTAGTCAAAAACCACCATTCTAAAAGCTAACATTCAAACAACTCCTTTCGACTCAAAGGTCACCCTTTGATGATCCGTTAAATTATTTATTACATTGTAATTATAATGGATGAATTTACTATATGCAACAATTATTTTTAATCTTTCTCAAAATGATTTTCTTGACTTTTCAACACCTTGATATATACTTTTGTTTGTGATATTTTGTATAATCACTCAAGGAGGTTCCAATTGAAGTCTCAGAATATTATATTACAAAAGCTAAAAGAATATGCACTGATTACCATTGGTGTCATGCTGGTAGTGATCGGCGTTTATTTCTTCAAATTCCCGAACAACTTCTCAACCGGAGGTGTTACGGGTATGGCAATCATATTAAGCAGTCTCCTAGGAAGCGGTGTCAGCTCCGGTACCATCGTATTAGTCATCAATATCATCCTGCTAATCGTTGGTTATCTAGCGTTAGGCAGAAGCTTCGGAAACCGAACCGTATATGGAAGCTTATTATTATCTCTCTCCCTGCGGGTTTTGGAAATTCTTGTACCACTGGCGAAACCGCTTACGAACCAACCTGTATTAGAGTTGGCCTTTGCAGTAATCCTTCCCTCGATTGGTTCCGCGTTACTTTTTAATATCGGCGCTTCGACCGGCGGTACAGATGTCATTGCTATGCTTCTTAAAAAATTTACCAATCTGGATATCGGTCGTTCTCTTTTATTAACTGACTTTTTACTTACGGTTGCAGTATTTCCGGTCTTTGGCATCACTACCGGATTATTATCCATATTAGGTTTATTCCTAAAATCAACATTGGTTGATAACGTAATTGAGAACCTGAACTTAAATAAATATTTTACGATTATCTGTGTTGATCCTAAACCAATCTGCGATTACATACTTAATACTCTCCACCGAAGTGCGACAGTCTACGATGCCAAAGGAGCCTTTACTGACAAAGAAAAAAAAATAATACTGACCGTTATGAATCGTTCCCAGGCAGTTATGTTAAGAAAGCATATTAAGCAAATGGATCCGGACGCCTTCCTTTTAATAACAAATACCAGCGAGATTATCGGACGTGGTTTCCGAGGATAATAAACAACATTATAGGACAAAGAAATCATAGGAGAAAGATAATTCTTTCATTCCTATGATTTTTTGATTCAAATATTGCATTGCTACGCATTGCTTATGAGGCTACGTTCCGATTATGTAAAGCAACCCAAGTCTGCTATGATAGAAAGCCTATTGCCTTAGTATTTTATATCAACCCTATGAATTAATATGTGCCAAGTATTTCACTTACACTTTAGTTACGCTGACACTTACTTCTGACAGCCATCACAATAATAGATGCTTCCGCCAAGATAAGCCTCTTTTTGAATGGTATGTCCGCAGATAGGACAAGGTTTCCCAAGGGTATTCTTGCTTAATCTTGTAATATATCCACCGGGAGTACCGTAAAGATCCTTCTCCGTATCTCTTCCTCCCAGAGCTATCATCTGAGCCGGAGTATTTTTTACGGATTGATATAGTCTATCCACATCTTCCTCATGAAAGGTCCCTACCTTTCTCTTCGGATGAATCCCGGCATAATAAAGGATATCCTGTAGTACACCGTTTCCCAGCCCCGGAACTCTCTGTTCTGTCGCCAGAATCGCCTTTGCACTCAGCTTCTGCGCTCCCGGCGCAGTTAAAATCCCCATGAAATACTCCTTGTCAAACCGTTCACATAAAGGAGATGGCTTTTCTTTTGCTACAAAATAATATGGATTATCAAATTCCTTCTCGTTCACGCATAACATAAAGCCATACATCTGAACGGAGCCACTTATCGCTGACCCATCCTCAAATTCAATGAGAAGCTGATGCTTCACAGGACGCTTTGTATCCTTCTCATAATATCTTAAGTCCACACCGTCTCCAAACACAAAAATCAAGTCTTCTATCTCCACTCGAATTAGTCCACCATTAGGTGCTGCTTTACCGATCCGGCGCCCTCTCAGTAATTCATTATAGGCTTGTGGATCACCATGAAAAAAAGCAAATTTGTGAGGTGATGATAATGTAGTTACACTTATAATACGTTTGCCACGAATTGAAGCATTCATTTGATCCGATAATACCTTAGCTTCTACCAGCTCAATCATACAAATACAATCTCCTTCCTTCGTAAAACTTAATCGTTAAAACCCGTATTTCTTCCTTTTTACTATAATATATCCCATCTCAATCAGTAGAAAAAGAATACAAATTATGATTAAAATGACAATCTCTGGGTATTGATAATTGAAGGCATCCCTTGAAGTATGCTTAACTATAATTCCAACATAAGCCCAAATTACAGCAGCTGCATAAGCAAGACTTTTATTCTTTAGGGTGTTGACGGATGCAATAATGAAAATAATAAGTGCGGCTATGCTTGTCCACAGCCGAGCTGATATTCCGAAACCGGACCAACTGATACTTTTTAAAAGTACAGATGTATTTACCACCGTTACAACGGTGATCCAACCGAAATAAATACCAAAGGGAAGTCTGACAAAGATCTTCTCCGAAAAAGAAAGCTCCTCTGAGTATACATATTTATTAATCAAGCTTAAGCATACCAGAATTGTAATTATCAACACCAGTGATAAGGCAATATATCTAAAATGCCAGGCAAAAACCCAAGCTATATTACATAAACAGGTTAAGATAAACAACAATCGGATGAAGTCAGATATTTTAGATGCCAGTTTTCTTTTAAGTCCAATGAGTTCTGACAGATATACAACATACGTGAATAAAAGAATATGAATAACCGTCCAAATCAGGAAGGTATAACCAGCAGGTGTAATCAATGAAGGATAATTATCAAATAAATCACCCGTGGCAAATCCATTTATTGGCAAAAGATTATCAAGGATATTGACTGCCATCATAACTAAGAAAGCAATAACAGGAAATACCTTCTTATATATATTCTCATTCGCCATATAGCTTCCCCCAACATTACATCTTAGAATATGTTATACCATAATTTAGCTATTATTTCCATAATTATTTTGAATAGTACTTTTGCACTACTTATTATATACTTTAATAATAAAAGGATGTCAATATCTATATGTCGGATCAACTGATTTTTTGAATTAATTATCTTATATTAATATATCTTCTTCAATATATTTTATAGTTATTACCCGTAATCGAAATAAGGGTAGCGGCATATAAAGGAGAACCGGTGATAAATCTCACATCCCGGACATATGATAATATAAATCTATACATATGTCTTATGGGAGGAACTATGGATTTTCGACAGAGTAAAACCTATCAAAACATATTAGATGCATATAACATTGAAGCCGAGCTAAATACCCGTTATCAAATATATGCAGACCAAGCAAGACTGGAGAATTATATAGAGATAGCTGCGATATATGACGTCACGGCTAGAAACCAAAAGGAACATGCAAGGATTTGGATGCGACAGTTAAATGAAGGTGTTCTGCCGAATACACTGCAGAATTTGCAAAACTCTTATGATATAGAAACCAATTTAGGCGATATTCTTTATCGAGAATATTCCAGAATTGCCCGTGAAGAAGGCTTCGATGATATAGCGGCATTATTCAACGGAATTGCAAATATTGAATTGAATCACGACTTGAGATTTAGGACACTACATGAAGATCTAGTCCGTGGAGAGCTTTTCTGTAAACCGACCGAAACCCTATGGATCTGTATGCAGTGCGGTAACATTATGAGTGGTCTCTGCGCTCCTGAGATTTGCCCGGTCTGTACTTTCCCCCAGGGCTATTATCGGCTATATAGTTGTGAAGTTATCTGAGCTATTCGACAAAGAAGAGTCTGTTTCATTACATAGTCATTAGTATAAGGCAAGGATGATAGCAACTTACCTTTACTAACAATACATGTTTTGAAATAGCCTCTTCTTCAAGCTTATCACTCTATGTTCCGTAGGAATCTAACATAGTATTCATCATAGGTAAGTCCGCTCTGTTGCAGCTTCTCTGTAAGCTCTACACCGATATATCGAAAATGCCAGGGCTCGTAATTGTATCCGGTAATATATTCCTTTCCCTTCGGGTATCTCAGTATATAGCCATATTCATAGGAATGCTCAGCCAACCATATTCCCTCAGGCGTATCTGCAAAGGTTTCCTCCAAATCATTTATATCAACAGCCAAGCCCGTCTGATGTTCACTATGCCCTGCCCGGGCTGATACCTTATCTCTTTCTTCTTGGTACTGTATCAATGGTATCTCCTCATCCCAATTTTTATAATACACTTGATTCTGGTAGAGGAAGCTACGAAAGGTTGAGATTGCCTTCAATATAATCCCCTCCTGTTCCGCGGCGTGGCACATAGCTTCAAAATATATTCTGGCTGGGCGACGAAGCATCAGCGTTGACTCGTTATATTCAGGAGCAATCATCTCCAAATCTTCCGGAATATAATCTCGCGAGAGCTGACAATACTTATTCACCAAAACAGTATGTTTATCTGGGCAAGAGGTCGGGCTAACCTTTGAATAGAACGCAAGATCCAAACCGATTTCAACATGAGTAATAGCAGCCTCCCATGACAGTTCATTGTGACTCAGCTTGTAACTGATATACCTTTTATCATTGTATTTCCGGTAATAAGGCAGACATCGATATTCCCGCACTTCCTTTATTAACTCTTCTATCCTTTCCTCCATCACATTCACCTACTATCCGAAAAGCTATTTACTCACATTATATTAAGAAAAGAATACTAATATCCACACAATTCTTACATCTCTTTCTATTTTCTTATATACAGCCATTTATATCCTACTGTAACCGGGGAGAAGATAAAAAAAAGGAGTGTCCGGTTTGTATTGGATACTCCTTACTATTATTTAGTATTATACGGTTAGTTGCTTTTCGTACAGTTCATTAGCAACGTTCGGATTAGTTAGTAAATAACTGTGACCAATAGATTACACCATTGGACTTATATACACCAATACCAATCTTACTAAAATTAGCATTTAAGATATTTGCTCTATGGCCGGGAGAATTCATCCATCCGGTTACTACCTCCTGCGGAGTTTTCTGTCCATAAGCAATATTCTCGCCTGCTGCACGGTAGGAAATATTGAATTCCTTTAATACTGTACTGAAACTCGTTCCATCCGGTCTTGTATGGGAGAAGGATTGCACTGTCTCTTTTGCTCGCTTATTCGCTGCATTCGTTAAAGAAGAGTTAGTAGTCAGTGCGGACAGACCTGCTTTCGCACGTTCCTGATTCACAAGCTGTAACACCTGGTTAGCATAAGTGCTTACGTCAGAGGAGTTACTAGGCTGTGTTGTAGGAGTGGGTGTTGTCGTAGGTGCAGGTGTCGTGGTAGGTTCAGGCTTCGTCGTCGTATCCGGCTTTGTCGTCGGTGCGGGCGTAGTCGTAGGTGTAGGTGTTGTGGTAGGTTCTGGCTTCGTTGTCGTAGTTGTTTGAGATCCGTTCTTATTGATATAAGCAAGGATATCCTCCAATGATTTTATATTATTAATATTACTTAATGTCACATTGGTACAGCCATTATTCTGAAGCTTAACGACAACCTCTTTCACGGTATCACAATCGGATAAATCGATATTCTTATATGTCAAATCCGGAGTCTTGCTGGTGCTCTTTGTGGTATTCGCAGCCTTCACAGCGCTGTTACTCTTGGTACTTTTCGCTTTCTGGTTCTTCTTAACTACTGTTTTCTTCTTGGAAGAAGTCTTTACCGCTTTTACTTCTTTATTCCCTGTATTTTCAGCCACTGCACCTTTCACTGCGGTTGTTATAGGAAGACTCTGTTGGCTATCTGTGTTTACAGTATTTTGTTCTACTGTTGTAGACTTATTTGCTGCATTCAGATCGTTAGATATATTCAATGAACTTTGGTAATTACCAAACGCTCCCAATAGTGTCAACCCTAGTGTACATACTGATGTTATTATAAATTTTTTCATTTTTTGTACCTCCTTAATGGTATCTATCTGCTGCTCCCTTAGAGTAACACATAGGCAATAGGGGTTCAATAGTTAGATATTGGTGTTAGACACAAGTCTTACCTTGTTTTTGGGATTATTTAGATTCGCAAGACCCAAAAGATGTTATAATATATAACAGGTATTTCCAAGCATCACGCTTATACAAAATCGCCGTAAGCTATGTATAATAAGGTCTTTGCATGCTCTACTCGCATAATATTCCGAAGAAATAACATTGAAAAAGCACTCAAAAACCAGGTGATTTTACACCGTTATTTGATGTCATATTTTTTAAATATTTGTTACATATATATTAAATTTTCAACGAAAAACCTTATTGACTCACCTGTTATCAGTACTTTATAGCTATAAAAATAGATGTCCGATACCGAAACGGTACCGAACACCCCTAGGACATCCGAATAGATCATTTATGCCAAGAATGGATAGATAACTAGACCGATAATTCCTGCTCCGATCATTATGGCAATCTGGCTTACCTTCCATTTACGCAATATAAATAATGCTATTGTAAAGATTGTTACCGACAACAAATCCACCTTAGTCAGATCCGCTGTTACCGCTTCTCCTTTCCAGAATGCCAAGATAACCAGAGATATTCCTGCTGAGGTGATCAATGCAACTACTGCCGGACGCAGCCCCTTCATGACACCTTGAAAGGTCGTAAGTCCTCTGTAACGATAATAGACATATGCTAAAATCAGAGATAGAATTACGGAAGGCGTAATGCAGCCAAGGGTCGCGATTACTGCTCCCGATATTCCTCCCATTCGAATTCCGATGAAAGAGGCCGCATTAATAGCGATCGGTCCCGGTGTCATCTGTGACAGGGTCACTACATCGGCAAACTCGGTCATCGTAAGCCAGCCATGGATGTCCACCACCTGATTTTGAATTAAAGGCAGGGCAGCATAGCCTCCACCTATACTGAATAATCCTATTTGAAAGAAGCTCCAATATAATGTAAGAAGTATCATACTTCATCCTCCTTACCCGCTGAATGCTTTGTTAAGTAGATGGAGACAGCACCAAGTATTCCGCACACCAGTATTATAATAATTACACTGACATCGAAGACAAATGCAGCTATAAAAGCCGCCAGCATTAAAAGGATAGGAAACTTCTTTTTTTCCTTCGTTATATTATGAATCATATTTATTACAACATCAATGATTACAGCTGCCACTCCGGCTTGCATGCCACGAAGGGTATAACCCACCATTACACTGTCCCGAAATGCAGTATACGCCACAGAAATCACTGATAATATAATAAGAGGGGGTAATACTGTCCCAAAAACAGTTAATAATGCTCCAGGGATCCCTGCTACTCGATAACCGACCAGGATGGAGGCATTTACTGCGATTACACCCGGAGTAGACTGGGCAATGGCAGTAAGATCCAGCATCTCATACTCTTCAATCCATTTATACTGATCAACAAATTTCTTTCTCATTAAGGATATAATGACATAACCACCACCAAAGGTGAAGGCACTTAGAAGAAAAGTCGATGTGAATAATCTAAAATATAGCTTTATATCCTTCTTCATATTCTGTTCTCCTATTTCTTAGTTCTTAGTCTGTGATTGATAGCATACTCCACTTTATCTATATTTATAGGTTATATCCCGTACGAAATAAACGATTAAAGCTAGCCTGCATGATGCCTCATAGAAATACCTCGAAACACAACACTTGATATTCTGCTCCCATCAAGGTATATTAAGGATAAACATTCATATCAGTATAAGGAGTTCCAAACTATGTACCCAACAAATAAAAGCTTCTTCGAAGAGGTCTATCAAATCGTAAACAATATTCCGGAGGGCTCCGTCATGACCTATGGTATGATAGCCACCATGCTTGGTAAACCTAAAGCTGCCCGTATCGTTGGATATGCCATGCACGATGCTCCGGCAGCTCGCCACCTTCCCTGTCACAGAGTAGTAAGCAAGGATGGAAAGCTATCATCTGAAGATATCTTTGGAGCTGGTAATCAACGCCGCTTACTGGAGCAGGAAGGCGTCACCTTTAAGGAGGATGGCCGTATCAACATGGATCAACACCTCGTTCATTGGAGCCTTTGAATCATATCGTTGGTTTCACTACGATACCATTTACTTCTACCTGATCTGTTATCTCAATGACCAGACATTTTCGTCCATCCACCAGCTTCGTCTGCACCAGATCCACACGTTCCGGATTCACCTTGACGATTACATCCGGGGTCTTTACCTCGAACACACGGGTATTTATAACATTTGCCGCCATTAAGGTAGTGTTCTCACCGGTCATCTTCTCAAAGTTATTTTCAAATTCTAATAACTTCTCTTCCACTACTCCGCTTTCTGCAAAGATGCTTTTTACCTCGCTTTTATCCAAGGTCAGGGGCTCGGGAATCTCCTTCAGCTTATGTTCTTCTAAAATATCATTCAGCTTTTCATGGATATTTCGAACTATCTCATACTCACATTCTTCACCCAGGGTTTCCTTAATCAAGGTCTGGAAGGTTTCCTTCTGTCCGCCGGCAGACATAGGCACCTCACAACCGAGTAGTTTCTTTGCAAAATCACTATGTAGTTCCTCGGAATCCTTAGAATAATATAAGACACTATGAAGATCTGTGCTGCGATCATTGAAAGCCGGGAATAGGAAACCATTATTCGGTGCACCAACCACCCAGTCCTGGATTCTCTTCCCGATCTGATTCAAGTCTTCATGATAGCTTAATCCCGGTTTTGAGAGATTGACAGGACAGATAGAGCAGAGTATGTAACGATACACCTCATCGGAGGCATCCTCCATCATGATTTTATCATTGGTTTTCCCCGGAACATCGTAGGCAGCATAAACAACTAAAACAAGGTAATTTCCCGGAAAATCATAAGTCTGTATTATCTTGTTATAGAATTCCTCCAGCAAGCTCTCTTCCTTCAGCTCACTATCCCGAAGCTTCAGCAGGAATTCCTGTGTTCCTCCGTTGAACTCCGTCTCTAACGGAAAATCCATATTTATTAAGTTCTTGCCAATGGTTCCGGATAAGGTTTTCTTAAATATCTCAAAATACTTGAAGGTCTCTTCCTCCGGTAAGCACAAAAACGACTCGGTAAATTTTGTTTTAATCGTTTTTTCTCCATCTACATAACAACCACTTACCTTAGTGATGGAGCAGTTTTCGTGTTTCATCTGTTTTCTGATCTCTAAAATCTCACTATTGATCATAGTATCTGTTCACTCCTTATCTATTTCATTTAATTCCCTTAACTAACTCAATAGGCCTTCCCTTTTTGTTAGTTTGTGCCAAGTGAATAATACAACATAACAGATAATAGTTTACCATATCCGAATTTTAAATCAAGAAGTTGTTTCTCTTAAAATTGCATCGATAGCAATGAAAACCCAATATCAATAGGACGAATATAGCTGTGGATGCTACACATACTAATTAAACCGGTAGAAGTATGCTCATTGAACTTCTACGGTCGTGTGGGTGTTTATTTTGTTTACATTTGCTTACATGCAAATAAAAGGAAAGGAGTTAATACTATGGATTATTGTAACGACAGTAATGCTACACCATCAAAGGACGCCGGTTCAAAGAACGCAGTAGTAGAAAATGATATTGATTACGGTAACAGTTCAGAGGTTAGTAACCCTCATCCGTCTACTGCAACCCCAAATATACCAAGTGAAATGCCAAACCGAGGAATCGATAGATAAATAGCAATACATCAATTTAATATCCACCAAAATAATATCTTATTGATAAAAGGACTAAGGGATGATCATATGCTCCCCTTGTAGTATACAGTTGAAATAAAAAGCTGTTTATTACACGGAGGAGCATATCAAATCGTTTTTTCTGTCAATCTTACTATAATTTATCAGCTCAATATCGGATTGGAATCGATGATGCTTCAATCATTAATCTCGGGTTATAATGATGCATCGAAAGAAATCTTCGGAGGCCCTTTTCCGCCAATTCCTTTTCCATAATCGGTGCTATAGTAATAGAATTGATTGTCTCCATGGGATCCAGCATTATCTCACAGCAAGGTGTGAAGACACCATTCTTAATTGTAAACCCCAGCTTAAGCTCCTTCTCTTCATGGCTAGAGTAATCACCGGGCAGCTTTATCACAAATCGGTATTCCTTCTCACCGGCAAAGGACTCATCCTTATAGAAAAGCTTACAATCATTCATATAATCCAACACCTTACCCCGGATCGTTGAGAGGGACTGCTCCTTGTTCTGACTCAGATTATATTGCTTCACATATTCATTATTCATCTCCGACAGCATCAGCTGCAGCGCAGCTGTCTGCTCCTTATCGGTATAAAGAACCTGACCGTAGAACACCCGCATATTGCTTATATTGATCCGTTCCAGGCATTTTACCAGCTGATTTATCGTAAAGCAGATATTATAGCCTTGATAATTGCCGTTTTTAACATAGTAGTTCCACATATTAAGCAAATCTTTAGCCTCAGACAGGCAGAAGATATAATATCCGGCATTTTCAGCCTGAGTCGTTAACTTCCACTCCCCATAATAGGGATTGAGAGGCTCTGTCTCATAATTTTGATTGAACAGCTCCTCTATCGCTTCCCGAAATTCCAATCTTAACTGATTCCCTAATCCACCCAAGGCTTTCATCAGTGGTTTCCTTATGTACATTGCCTCAGACTTATCGTTTAGGAATTGGCAGTCGGTAAATCGAAGTGTTTTTCTCTCTAATATTGAATACAACCCCTCCGGTGAAGTATAATGATAAACCTTACTTCTACTCTTATCCGGGGTTGAAATTCTAGGTTCAAAGCATTTGATATCTTTAATAATTCATCACCTCATTCGTATAATTAATACAGTACCCTTACCAAGTTAAATTTATCGTAAAGGCATGCGAATATATATTTTCTCAAAACTACCAGGTATAATGCTGTATCAAGTCTGATAGGGAGTTGACCATACCATGTGCAATCATTGTGCTGCCGACACTTTTTAAACAAATTCACTCGTTGCTTTGCTTTCACTCATTTTACTACTTTTAGATATTTATGGCAATGTTTTCAAAAAAGCTGCGCAAGAAAAAACAAGAACAACGGTATTCTTCACAATGGCTTGACGGATATTCTAATCTATCCTTCAAACAGTGTGATATGGAATACAGGTTATCCTTGCCTTCCTGATACTTTATTTTTGTTATAGTCTTACTTGTGTAAAATATTGAAACTTTCATTTAGCATAGATAAATCAGTTCCTACAGTCTGCCAACTAATAAATGTACTCACTGCTTAGCCTGTTTATCAGAAAACTGATGACTGGAGGATGATCTTTCTTTATCACCGCTCACATAACCATTGGTACTATCCAGTGCATTTTTGAAGCGTTTCATATCGTCTCCGGTAATATTTCTTTCTGCGAGACCGTTATTGTTTGTGTTCGTATGATTGGGATTTTTACTATTTATTCTATTTGACAAAGGAACTACCTCCTAGTAAATGATAGAATATTATGTGCAAATCCTATTGATTTATACCGATTATACGATAACCGCATCTAATTCATGACAAGTGAATTGATTTATCAATTCATCTTGTATAATAGCCCGAGAGCAGCTTCGTGTCTTACAGACTCTCTCCCAGCTCACGAAACAGCTCGGATAGCTTGAAACACAAATCCTTATCTAGGGGCATCAAGTCAATGCCTTCACAGGAATCTGTTATCAATATTTCCTTATCGTCCACCTCAATCAGAAAGGCGCCTGCTTTCCGAATTGCTCCATCATATTTATTTAGTATTGCTTGTACTTTCTTCTCATCTACGTTCATCCTGAAGCTCCTTTTATATTTATTATTATTTTCGCTCTTATTATTACCATGATTATTGTTCTTACTATAATTCGAAATCATTGAATGAGCAAGTGCTTTCTCCAAAAGTAATTATGTTTCTTCCTCTATGATAATAAAATGAAATTGATAGTCGTAAAGATAAGGCGTTAATTCTGCCAATATCTTATCCCGCTCCTTCTTCGTACACTTTATATGAATGATTTTATTGCCTTCATCAATCTCCTGCTCCATGATTTCTCTCCTTAAATACTCTCAAAACTATAGTACTATTATAGCAAATACATTTAACAGCTTCATGAAACCCAGGCCGACTATATTGATTTACTCTGTATGTGTATCTATATAGGCCTGTAACTGTTCGTGCCATTGTATTGTATCGTAGACCTGAGGTTCAGTTCTTTCGTTCAACAAAAGATCCGGTAAATATCTTGGCTGCTTTCCACCGATATACATAGATTTGATACAGGAAATACAGTAAACACAAACCTCGTCACAGGGCATGGCAGCAGCTCGCTTCTTCATATGCTGATGAATCTGTTCGATCGGTAGCTTCGGGTAAAAATCATCACCACAACAGACAGAGCTAGTCCCGTGAAGTTCGGTTTCGACAACACATATATTCATCTTATCCAAAAGATTTCGTACCGCTTTATGTACTTGTGACTTTTCACGAACAGGACAAGCATCCTGGACAGATAGCTTCAGTCCTTTATAATCCGGAAACGGAAAGTCCGGTAAGGAATCGAGTATTTCCCATAATGAGATGGTTGTTATTCCTTCATATAGACTTCGAAACCTTCGATCACACCCTGCACATACATTAATAATTAAGGAACCCTTTTCTAGCCGTGGATTAAAATGACAGCATATATTATGCAATTGAACCTCTCCATAGCTTTGTCTTAAAATAAGCAAGAATTGCTGCACCATTTCCGGTTTATATATGCTTAGTGCACAGCCCGGATTAAAATATGTCTTTTCCATTCGTGAAATCCTTCCTCTTAGGATAATACAGAATATTTTTCATCGATTATGCTTTTTAAATCGTATACTTGCAAGCAAGCTCGTATTTTATTATATCATAAATAATACAAATTATATTGCAGATTCCCCATTTTATTTTCGCTTGCTTCATATATAATGACAACAAAAGGGGGGATACTTCGGTATCATATAGATTAACCAGTTAATAAACATAGTACTTCAATAATGATACCGAGAATTATATGAAATCTTATAAAGGTAAAGCATATAAAAGAATTATATTAGCTTACGGAATACTGATACTAACCGCGATAGTAGTAATCCTATATTTATTGTTCAATCAACAAGATTCTAAAATCGAAACCTTTCGAAGTCTGGGCTTTGGTGAGCCCTTGACGAAATCCCAAGTTACCTTGCTGTCTCTGGAAAGCGAATACATGGATAGGAATATGCCCTATATCATTTATCTCCCAAAGGGTTATGGTAACGGCGAAAAATATCCGGTGTGGTATGGATTGAACAGCTATAGTACCAAGGAAGACATGTGGATCAACAACGGCATTAACATAGCAGCCGATGAATTAATTGAGGCAGGTGAAATAGAGCCAATTATCATGGTTTTTCCTTATACTAAGGATGCTACGTTAAAAGAAATTGAGAAGGATCTGGAGGATGGCATCGTTGATGAAAGGGAATTTGATCAATTCCTTTGTAAGGAATTAGTGCCCTACATCGATACACACTTCTATACGACTTCAAAACCGGAGGGCAGGTTCATCGGCGGCTTCTCTTTGGGTGGAATGATCGCTCTTCGAACCGCATTCCATCACACGGATCTGTTTAGCAAGGTTGGTGGGTACAGTGCCGGTGTATTATACAATGATTTTTCTGGCAATCAGCTGGAAGAATGGCTCTATCCGAATGAAGCCATCGATGACATTAATACCTTTGATAAAAAGAAAGGTTTCCAAAAGTTGAGCATACAGCTGGATGCCGGTAATTCCAATGATCCCTTCGCGGTCGGTCTAGAATCCCTGCACGAAGCTTTATTGAAAAGAGGTATTGCCTCCGAATTCGAATTATATGACGGTGGACACACTTTGAGAAAAAATAAACTTAAGGATTATCTTAAGTTCTATGCTCAGAAGGATGAATCCTAATCAGTATCCATTTGATTTGTATATCCAACATTATTAAATAACATGAAATAATTCATTTTAATTTCTATGTATTATGCAGAAAATATGATATGATTTCCTTTAGATTATCAACCTGAATACAGACGAAATAGAATGAAACGGAGATACCGATGGATACAAATGGCTTTGAACAATTTCACTTACAACCCGAGCTATGGAAGGCGCTTACCTTTTTAGGATATCATCAGCCAACAAAGATACAACAGTTAGTAATCCCACAAGCACTAAAATATAAGGATCTTTGGGTCAGGTCACAAACCGGAAGCGGTAAGACTGCCGCTTTTGGGATCCCGATCTGTGAGCAGGTCGAATGGCTGCCAAATCACCCGCAGGCATTAATTCTTGTTCCAACCAGGGAATTGGCTATCCAGGTAGCCGAAGAAATAGGTAATATCGGAAGATTAAAGCGTCTTAAGGTATTGCCGGTCTTCGGAAAAGTGTCCATAGACCGACAGGAGCTCGAGTTGAAACAAAAGACACATATTATCGTCGGAACTCCTGGGCGAGTCCGCGATTTAATCCAAAAAGGTACCCTTCCGGTTGATATGATCTCCCATCTGGTCGTCGACGAGGCAGATGAGATGTTTCATATCGGACTACAGGAGCAGGTAGAAGATATCATCCGGATGCTTCCCAATGACCGTAACACTATGCTATTCTCAGCCACCCTGCAGGAGGAGCTCCAAAAGCTGACCGAAGCCCACATGAAACAACCGAAGATAATACAACTCGAGGAGGAGGCAATTCCTGTAGATAGCATTGAACAGCTCTCCTACTGTGTGGAAGAACCGGACAAACCGGAGCTGGTATGCAGAATTACCGCTAAGTACCGTCCGGAAAGCTGTATCATCTTTGCTAATACTCAGGATAAGGTAGAAGCAATTGCCAAATATCTCGTTCTTCACCACTATCCATGCTACTGTCTTCATGGAGCTATGCGTCAGAAAGATCGAATTCAGGTAATGGACGGTTTTAAGAAAGGTGCATTTCGGTATCTGATTGCAACCGATGTAGCTGCCAGAGGGATTGATATCAGCGAAGTATCGATGGTTATTAACTATGATATCTCCAGAGGCAGCGAAAATTACGTACACCGTATCGGCCGCTGCGGGCGCCTTGGCGCTTCCGGTATCGCGATAACCTTATTTACCAAGAAGGAACAGGAGTCTGTGCAAGCCATTATGAGGTATACCGGTATTACCATTCCAATATACGAACCGGCGACCCTTCTTCTTACACAGGATGATATGGATGAATTCGAACAGCAGCTGAATAAGCCTCTCCTGTTGAAAGAGGAGAAAGGCAAAGCCTTAAATCAAACCATCACAAAGCTCCATATCTACGCAGGAAAAAAGGATAAGATCCGTACCAACGAAATTGTTGCTACCATCTGTAGCATTGAAGGTGTTACAGCAGAGGATATCGGAATCATTCAGATCCTTCCTACTGCTACTCAGGTTGAGATTCTAAATCACAAAGGAAACCTGGTATGTCAGCAGCTGAAGGAGAAAACGATCAAGGGCAAGGTACGAAAAGTACGAACCATATCCGCAAAATGACAAATAAGATGATATTTACCACCATGAATAGTATGGGTTATTTTTCTGCTTTTTGCCTTTTGTCTCATTCTCTACCGCAGCATTACTACCGGCATTATTGCTCGCACTATTATCGGTATTAATGCTTGTATTATTCGAATTACGTGTACTGCGTTTTTTAGGCATACGATGAACCTCCCTTCGATATTTAACATTTATTATCTGCTATTCTTTCAGAATAATGCTGTAAAAATATACTTATAATTTGAGGTTTCACTGTATTTTTTGTTCACATGAACAAAGAGGATGTTTCAAAACATATATAGTTAGCGAAGGCAAGGGATGTTGTTATCCTTACCTTATGCTAATAAATGTGTTTTGAAACATCCTCTTTTGATTTTATACTTATTCATCAAACTTCTTTAATTCCTTCTCGTACTTTAATATACGATCCTCATAGCCATCTATCTTTTTATCCAGATAGTTTAATGTATTTTGTAGCTCTTCCATCTTTTCAGCAATCTGTTTTCTTTGTTCCAGCAGTAATTCTTTTCTTGCACCTATCGTCGAATTTCCTTTCTGGAACATGGAGACATATTCAATCAAAATTTCTATCGAAAGACCTGCGCTCCTCATACATTTAATAAAACTCACCCAACGGCAATCTTCTTCATTATAATCCCGGTTACCGCTGCTATTCTTATTCACCGCCGGTAATAAACCAATTCGCTCATAATAACGCAGTGTGTCTGTAGATAAATCATATTTTTTGCTAACCTCAGATATTGTCATGTGAACCCCTCTCTTCCGCAGTATGCCATCTCAAGCCTACAGCCACTTTTCAATCATAGCTTTCGCACTGCTTACTGAGCGCCTACTACCTTATGAGGTACATAAGTCTCTTCCAGATAAGTTACATCATCAGGGGATAATTTGATATCTAATGCCTTAACGGCATCTGTGATATGATTTTCCTTCGTCACACCTACAATCGGAGCGGTAACTCCATCCTTCTGCAGTAACCAAGCCAGCGCAATCTGCGCACGATTTACATTATATTTATCAGCAAGTTCCCCTACCCGATGAATGATGGTACGATCCTGTTCCTCTGTATTGCCGTATTTTATTTTCATTATGTGATCCGTATCTCCACGTAAGGTAGTATCCGATAAAGCTCTGGTTAATTTACCACCGGCAAGTGGGCTATAAGGAGTAACCGCTATTTTTTCTGTTCTGCAAAGCGGCAACATTTCTCTCTCCTCCTCCCGGTAAATAAGATTCATATGGTTCTGCATCGATATAAATTTAGTCCAACCATGCTTCTCTGCTGTATAGAGAGCTTTCTGGAATTGCCATGCATACATTGCGGATGCACCAATGTATCTTGCTTTTCCCATTTTAACAACATCATTCAAAGCATCCATTGTCTCCTCAATGGGCGTATTGTAATCCCATCGATGAATGATGTACAAATCTACATAATCAGTGCCAAGTCTCTTGAGGCTCTTATCAATTTCACTTAAGATAGCTTTTCTTGATAAACCGCTTCCGTTCGGTCCCTCATGCATTCTGATAAAGACCTTGGTTGCGAGAACAATCTCGTCCCGATTTGCATAATCCTTCAAAGCCTTTCCCAAGTATTGTTCACTGGTGCCTTGGGAATAGCAATTCGCTGTATCGAAGAAATTAATTCCCTGCTCCAATGCAAGCTTAACTAAAGCCCTTGACTTATCTTCATCCACAACCCATTGATGAAAATTAGTCGATACATCACCAAAGCCCATAGCTCCAACGCATAATCTTGAAACATCCATACCGGTATTACCAAACTTCACATATTCCATTTAATCTCCTCCTTATTAAGCAATTAACTTCTTTTATCAAAAATAGCACTGACTTCCTCTAAGCAACTTATTATTTTGATGTGCTGAGGACATACCTCCTCACACTTACCGCATTTGATACAATCTGACGCTTTCCCTTTCTCCTTGGTATATACTCCATAATACCAATCGCTGTTCCAGTCATTAAACTGCTTTTTGGCATTTGAGCATGCAAACAAGTCAGGAATCGGAATCTGCATTGGGCAGCCATCCACACAATACGCGCATGCCGTACAGGTTATCAAGTCCTGATCTCGAATTATTTCCCGGACACGATCTACTACCAGATATTCCTCCTCTGAGAATGGAACAAACTCCTTCATATAGCTGAGATTATCTTCCATCTGCTCAAGGTTACTCATACCGCTTAATACCATAAAGACCTTTTCAAAGGATGCACAGTATCGGATTGCAAAGCTGGCATAACTTGCTTTCGGATTGAAATCATCCAGTATTTTTTTCGCTTCCTCCGGGAGATTAGCCAACCCGCCTCCTTTTACCGGCTCCATCACGATTACAGGTTTGTTATACTTCTCACATATCTGATAACATTGATAGCTTTCGATGCCCGGATCATCATAGTCCGCATAGTTAAATTGAAGCTGTACTACCTCAATATCCGATTGCTCGCTCAATATTTTCTCCAGAACAGCTGCTTTGTCATGGAAGGAGATACCTATGTGTTTGATTTTACCCTCTTCCTTCAGTTGTTTTACAAGCTCGAAAGCATGACATCTTACGTACTTCTGATAAAACTCAGCATTCATTGCGTGCATAAGATAATAATCAAAATATTCAACTCCGGTATTCATAAGATGAAGTTCAAATAGAGGTCGGATCTCTTCTTCTTTTTGAAAGAAATTTGTTGTCAGCTTATCTGTTAGCACATAGGAAGCTCTTGGATATCTCTTAACGAGACATTCTCTGAGCGCAATCTCACTTTTCCCTCCCACATAGCCATGTGCGGTATCAAAATAGTTAAAACCCGCCTCAAAGAATTTATCAATCATCCTATTGAACTGTTCATAATCAACTTCCCCACTCTTATTTTGTAGCATAGGAAGCCGCATACATCCAAATCCCAGCTTTTTCATTTTTATTCCCCTTCCTTAATGACACGCTCTTTCCTACCCGTAATCTAAACCTTTCATATATCATGTTACTCCTTAGAGTTCACTCCATGTCAACAACTATTTATTACTTTTATTACTTTTAGTACTTTTTTGTAAAATGTACTATTACTGTTTTGAATTATCCTCTTTCCTGCTAATCTTGAGACAAAAACAATTAATATTCGAGAGTACTCTTTAGTTTGACAGAAGGTATCTTACCTATTCTTTACTTATTATCTTTAGCTCAATGCATCTCTATAGTGGATCCGCTATGCAGAGCAACTACCATATACGGCTGAACCTCAGTAACTCTGGTCATGCCTCATCCGTAACATCCCTATCATCGTTAAAACCCTGTGTATAGCCGATATTGTTCAAATTTGCAATCATATCCCCAGTTGAAGTCTTAGATATCTGATATAGGACTATAGGTTTATGATCGAAAAAGAAGCCCCAAACCCAAGGATTTAAGACTTCTTATTCTTATTATTTATTATGTTTTACAACTCGACTACCAGTGTTCCGTATTTCGGCAATCGATATTTTCCTTTCATAATTTCACCGGTATAGAGATCCTTTCCTTCCTGCTTGAACATAATGTCTGCTACTTCCTTAGAATAGTTTAATAGGAAGAGGAAGCGTTTGCCCTCCTTGATACGTACCGCGATTTCGCAAGTAGCCGGAGCCTCTACGATGTCACGATAGGGCGATATTACCCCAAGCTTGCTTAAAAACACCTTCGCAGATTCAACATTTAAGGCTGAACCATAATAATATGCTTTACCTTCACCATAGCTATTACATACTAAAGCACCCTCACCTGCATAATAATCTGCAGTATAGGTTCCTAGCAAACGTGCCTTCTCGCCGATCGTTTCCAGCATATCTGTAAATATATTGGCTTCCATTGTAGTTCCATCCCAATCCACAGTTACAACACCAGCATCCGGAGCGATAAAGGAGTATTCCAAAACATCGGTGCCGGTTAGTGAGCTGATCAAGCCCGGCAGCTTATCCATAATGCATCTGCCGTTCATATTCTTATAGCCACTCCTGCATCCAAATACAATTGTGCCACCACTCTCAACATATTTTTTCAGCAGTTCAGCGCGGGCTTCGTTCATAATTGTTGCATGAGGATAGAATAGGACGGTATACATTTTCATCTGCTCAAGCGTCAAATCATCGGTCAGATAGAGATAGTCAAATGGGGTATGGGTTAGTTGGCATGCCTCAAATAGGGCTGTCTGACTGGCATAATCAACTTTGCTGTGCCAGGTATCCAATTGGGCATCCCAAATATTATCATAATCTTTGATAATACCGACCTTGGCTTCATATAAAGCACCGGCCACTTCTTTCATTCCCTGCAATTTATCATATACATCCCGAACTTCTCGAATTCTTCTGTTTTCCCGGCTTGAATAATCCAAGATACCGTGCCAATAGATCTCTGTTCCCATCGTACAGGTTCTCCATCGGAAATATCCCACATAATCCGCTCCGTGTGCAATCGACTGCATCGTCCAAAGTGTCAGCTGTCCCGGTCTTGGTGTCGGAGCCTCCATGCCTGTATTCCATCCGTTTGCACCGGATTGCTGCTCCATAATTCCATAGATCGGCGATATGGCACGAGTTTCAGTCAGATTCCTGCTCCACATTCTGTCACGCATGTGTTCCGCAACTGATTGGTAAGAATTCAGACAATATGCGAAATTCGGATAGGAATCATAAGTAATGAAATCCAGACTTTCCTTTACTAAACGTTGATAATCAACATTTCTGAAGATACCGTTCGTTGTAACGAAATCACCGGGCTTTATATACTTTTTAATGATATCTGCTTGTAGTTGCGCAAATCTACAGCAGCTATCCGAAATAAATCTGGTATAATCCAGTACTTCGTGGGGATTGGTAGAATTACTTAAGGTCGTTCTGGGTACATAGATTTCTGTCCAGGCTGTATAGGTTTGGTTCCAGAAGGCTGTCCCCCAAGCTTCATTTAAGGCATCCAGTGTTTGGTATTTTTCTTTTAGGAAGGTTCGGAAGGCTGCGGTATCACTTTCCGAATAGAAGACATCCTTTTCACAGTTCAGCTCATTATCAATTTGCCAACCGATGATATTAGGGTGCTGTGCATAATGGGATGCGAACTTCTCTGTAATTGTTGCAGACAATTCCTGATATATAGAAGAATTATAATTATAATGTCTTCTGGCACCGTGGCGATATAAAACACCATCTATTGTAGCATTCAACACTTCCGGATATTTATCAGTCAGCCAAGCCGGAGGAGTTGCAGTCGGGGTACAAAAGATTACCTTCATTCCTGTTTTCTCTACAACCTTAAGAAAACGGTCAAAGAAATCAAAGGTAAAATTACCTTGTGTCGGTTCCACCTTACTCCAAGCAAATTCTGCTATACGAATCACTTCTATACCGTTATCGAGCATCCGCATTAAATCCTCTTCCCACAGGCTGTCAGGCCAATGCTCCGGATAATAGCAGGTTCCCAGTATAATTCTATCGCCTCTTAAAATATTGTCCATTATATCCTCCATTCTGATAAAACACCGCCAATTTGGGGGTAAGCTCAAATTTTCCTTATGAAAAATCTTAATTTTTCATTTTAGTAACCTCATCCTTTATTTTTATAAGTCTTCCAAATAATAATCATTCCTTTACCGCACCTGCAGTTAGACCATCCATGAAGAATTTAGATGCACACAAGAAGCAGATTAAAAGCGGTAAAACAGCACAGGTACTGGCTAACATCATAGCTCCATAATCCGTACCCCGGTCGGATACCATAGCCTTTAGCACCAGTGGAAGAGTATAATATTTTTCTTTTCTCATAATTAATAAAGCTTGCATGAATTCATTCCACACATTAACAAACTGCATGATGCCAAGGGACGCATAGGCCGGTTTTAAAATGGGTGCGATTACACGAAAGAATATTAGCCACTCACTGCAGCCATCAATTCGCGCTGCTTCCATCAGAGAGCGCGGTACATTATTCTGACAATACTGCCGCATCCAGAAGATACCGAAGGCATTGGCACAGCCTGGTATGATCAATGCCGCATAATTGTTGATCCATCCAAACTTACTCATCATAATATACAATGGTATAATCCCGGCAGTAGCAGGGACCATCATCG
>JAEZKL010000161.1 GCA_023415475.1 Bacillota bacterium
TTACAATTCACTCCAATGCATTGGGAGATGGCGGATTGGTAATACACGATTACAGGGAATTGTCCGACACGGTGAAGCTGTGCTCCATGTATGGTACACTGATCGAATGCGCCAGGATTGCAGAAGACAGCGGTATCCTTATGAATTTAGAACCGCTGAATATTAAGACCGATCATGTCGGCAACTATTTGGTTTATACGCAGATGGCTGCAGAGATGACGCGATTGATCGCATCACCGATGCTGAAGGTCTTGTATGACGTATATCATATGCAGTTGAATGAAGGCAGTATTTGCGATACGATCCGTACCTATATTGATCAGATCGGTCACGTTCACGTTGCGGATGCGCCCGGACGTCATGAACCAGGAACGGGCGAAATCAATTATTCCAACGTGTATGCTTGCTTGGAGCAAAACGGATATAATGGGATCGTGGGCTATGAGCTCTTTCCGTTAACAACGACAGAGGCTGCCGCTAAAGCAATTTTTTCAGTATAGCCATTTGTCTATGCTATAAAGAAAAGAAATAAAGAAAAGAAATAAAGAAAATGGAAAGACATTAACAGAGTTGATACCGGAGATATCAATGCGTTAATGTCTTTTTTATTATGGATTTCTTTATTGACATAAGATGGAATAAGAATTATTATGTGACTAATCTTTATGACGCAGGAGGATGAGGAGTGGCTTACGAAAAAGCTGCCACGGGAAATGGCACTGAATCCACAAAAGGAAGACATGATTGCCAATACAATTTTTCACCATGTGATTGGGAAACATGAGGGCATTAATTATCATGTAATTGCCAATATAATGAAGCTAATGGCACTTGCTATAGAAAATCAGCAGTTGCTTCATCAGGATGCATTAAAAGAAAACATCCTATTGTTGCAGTAGCAGCTTTGTGACTATATTTTTGAAAAAGGAGATCAATGAGATGATTTATAACAGGAAAATAAATTTTATTTTTGCTGTTTTCGCTGCGGTTGCGGGTCTAATGTATTCTGTATCTGATTATTTGCTGGAATATTTACCTGGGAACAGCACGGTACTAGATAAATATGGAGTCGTGGAATCGGCATGGGGAGAAATGGCAGCGGGAAGGTTCACAGCTTCGTTAACAATCGCTGCAATTATTACACCCTTCTTTGTTGCAGGATACATATGTGTTTATCAGCAAATGCGAACATCGCATCCCAGATACGCAAAAGCATTCATTGTAGTTACATTAATTGGAGGACTTTCCGACTTTTTTATCCACGCTATTCTAAGCATTATGCCAATTGTCTATCAGTCAGTATTAAATATGAGCGGGCAGTCAGCCGCTGTTACTGTTTTAGAGGATATGACAGGAAGCTTTATTGTTCCGTTTTATGTATATTTTGGTTTTATTTTTACAGGTTATATTTTATGGTTTGTCTATGCCCTTAAGAAGAATAGCGTTTATCCCAAATGGTATGCATGGGTATTACTAATAGCGGTTTTTATTGAGCTGGGTAGTTTGACTTTCGATGGATTACAGGTGCTTAGTATAGGTACATTCTCGAGATTGGAAATGACATTTTTCATATTTGCGGCAGTTACAGAATATAAAGGCATGAGAAAAGAAGGAGATAGCTATGAAAAAGCGGCTTAAAATAGTCCTGGTCACGATCATATCACTTATATTTTTATTAATCGGTGCATTTTACATTTATGTGTCAGATTATTACAGAGCAGATGATGTAGCGAATGCTGTAATGCAAAGTGAAGCTGCCATGCGAGTTCAAGATAACCTCCTAGTACTATCACCTACCATACCAAACGACACCGCACTGATTTTTTACCCAGGTGCTAAGGTAGAGTATTTTGCTTATTTGCCGATTCTGGAAAAAATCAAACAGAGCTGTGGAATTACTTGCATTCTTGTTAAAATGCCGTTTAACATGGCTATTTTCGATGCGAATGCCGCCGACGAAATCATAGATCAATTCCCTAATATTAAAAACTGGTATATGGGTGGACATTCCATGGGTGGTGCGATGGCCAGCGACTATGCATCAAAGCATCAAGAAAAGATAAAAGGATTGATTTTGCTGGGGGCATATATCTATGGTAATTATCCGGCTGCAAACGCGCTGACAGTCTATGGCACATTCAATACAAGCGTGGCGGAGAAACTAAACTATACCGATAATATTGTAGCCATTGAAGGTGGGAACCATGCTCAGTTCGGTAATTACGGTAAGCAAAAAGGTGACCCGGACGCAACAATTTCAAGCGAAGAACAACAAAGCATCGCCGTGGCAGCAATCAATGAGTTTCTGGAGGAAAAAAGCAATATCATACAAGAATGATAATATTAGGTATGCTACACTGAAGGCCAGTTCATTAGCAAGGAGGTAAACTTTTGACAAAAGAAATCAGAACAGTGAAATTCGATGTGGAGCTAAAAATTGAAGCATATCATTTTCAAGGGATCATGCAAAAATTTCCCAACCATTTTCACGAGTATTATGTGATTGGATTTATTGAAGACGGTCAACGGTATTTATCCTGTAAAAACAGGGAATATACCATAAAGCCTGGGGACTTATTACTGTTTAATCCCGGTGATAACCATACCTGTGAACAGATTGATGGTAGAACATTAGATTATCGATGTCTCAATATCCAACCGGAAATAATGAAGAAAGCGGTTTTTGAAATAACAGGTAGAAGCTATTTACCTTATTTTGAAGAACAGGTTGTTTTTCGTAGCGAATTGGTTTCAATATTAAAGGAACTGCATTTGATGATTATGATGGAAGAGAGTGATTTCAAAAAAGAAGAAATATTCTTTTTCCTTTTGGAGCAGTTAATTGATGAATATACCAGGGAGGACTTGCCCATACCGAAAGCGGAGCAAAGTACGGAGTCCAAAGCCATCTGTGATTTTTTAGAGCAAAACTATATGAGGAACATCTCATTAGACGACTTATGCCGCTTAACAGGCTTGAGCAAGTATTATTTACTACGTTCCTTTACCAAACAAAACGGAATTTCGCCATACAGTTATTTGGAAGCAATACGCATTGATAAATCAAAAAAACTTTTGGAACAAGGTGTGCTGCCGATTGATGTGGCGTTGCAGACAGGCTTTGCCGACCAGAGTCATTTTTCTAATTTCTTTAAGCGGTTTATTGGGCTGACGCCAAAACAGTATATGAACGTTTTTAAGGACACGCACGTTAGATATTAACACAGAAAGGATTATCATGGACAGAAAAAATGAGATTACCGGACATTTATTTGCAGGTATCACTATTCTAATTTGGGGCTCGACCTTCATATCGACTAAGATATTGTTGAAGTCGATTTCTCCAATCGAAATATTAATCTTGAGGTTTATCATAGGATTTATTATTTTATCGGTGGTATATCCTCATAGGCTCAAAATCAAGGATACAAAACAGGAATTATATTTTGCAGCGGCGGGTCTATGCGGTGTTACGCTTTACTATTTACTGGAGAATATAGCCCTGACCTATACCTTGGCCTCCAATGTGGGAGTAATTATTTCCCTTGCTCCGTTTTTCACGGCTATCTTTGCTCACCTGTTATTAGATGGTGAGAAACTGAAGCTTCAATTTTTTATAGGCTTTATCCTTGCACTTGCTGGAATTTTTCTAATTAGCTTTAATGGATACGATGCCTTAAGACTAAATCCGTTAGGAGATATATTGGCGGTTATGGCAGCTATCGTATGGGCTTTTTATTCCGTCTTAACAAAGAAAATAAGCGGGTTTCATTATAATACCATTCAAACAACACGTAGGATTTTCTTTTATGGATTATTATTTATGATACCCGCATTATTTATATTTGGATTTAACCCGAACATAGTAATACTGCTTCAACCGATCAATTTATTCAACATACTTTTTTTAGGCTTGGGCGCATCTGCTCTTTGCTTTGTAACCTGGAACTCAGCGGTGAAAATATTAGGAGCAGTAAAAACCAGTGTATATATCTATATGGTTCCTGTGATCACTATTGTGACATCTATCCTGGTATTGCAGGAAAAGATCACAGGAATTGCTGTAATAGGCATTGTGCTTACCTTATTAGGATTGTTTATTTCCGAAAACAGAATATCAATAAAGACAAATGAGGAACTTGAAAATGGATGATTCATATATGAAATGTGTTATGGTTATCGCTTCAGAATTGCCAATCGGTGTCATCGCCAACACTTGTATCAGAGCAGAAGCATACATATCTGGGAGTTGCTATCTATGGAGAGAAGAAGCATTCTATAAAAGGCTGGAAATTGGAAGATAACTCTGATTTCTGGCTTTTTCTATCCATTGTAAAAAAAACATTGCAATAAATTAAATTATATATTATGCTGATAACTGTAGTATTTATCAACTGTTGTAAAGGACAACAGTTAAATTGACTGGATTAATCCAAAAGGAGGAAACGACATGGAAAATATGTCGATTATAGTGCGATATTGTCGAAGCTTCGCAGAAAAAAAGTTGAGTGAATTTGATCTTACTTTTGGTGAACAGATTATCATTATATTTTTATCAAAGCATGAAAATGTGAACCAGGATGCGATTGCAAAAAGATACATGATTGATAAAGGTATGGTAGCCAAAACTCTGAATAAGCTTGAAGAAAAGGGTTTTATACTGAGAAAACAGAATCCGGATAACAAGAGAGAGAATATTATTTCACTAACACAAATAGGCACAGATATTCTGAATAATATAAGGGCTGTATTTGAAGAATGGTATGAAATTCTTTGTGAAGGTATGAGCACGGAGGATATTGCTTGTGTGAAAAGGCTTACAGGAAAAATGGCTGAAAATATTACTAATTATATGGATTAGAGACTAGAAGGAGAATGCTTTATGAAGAGGAAAGATAGGAAATTGAATTTTGGATTAATCATGGTTGTATATCTATTGGGTATCTTTATGGGTGCTATTGATACCGGAATCGTCACACCTGCGAGAACGATAATACAAAATAATTTGATGGTAAATGAAAATACAGGAATCTGGATGATTACTATTTATACCCTCGCATACGCAGCAAGTATTCCTATTATGGGTAAACTGGCTGATAAATATGGAAGAAAGTATATTTATTTAATAAGTATATCTTTGTTTGGTATTGGCTCATTATTCTGTGGCTTGTCGCAGAGCTTCGAAAGCTTTACTGTATTACTTATTGCACGAGTTGTTCAAGCGATCGGAGGCGGTGGAATTCTTCCTATTGCCACTGCTGAGTTTGGTACAACATTCCCGAAAGAAAAAAGAGGGCTTGCACTTGGCTTGGTAGGTGGTGTTTATGGGTTAGCTAACATCTTTGGAGCATCTGCCGGTAGTGCAATTATTGATATATTTGGACAAAATAATTGGCAGTTTATATTTTATATCAATGTGCCGATTACATTATTCATCCTGATAGCAGGAATTATATCACTTCCTAATACAAAAGGGACGGCTGTTAAAAAGATTGATCTCTTAGGAATTACAACATTAACTTTAATGGTACTTTCCATTCTATATGGACTTAAGAATATTGATTACTTTGATTTTGCAAATACCTTTCAGAGTACATCGGTTTATCCTTACTTAATCGTCTTTATTGTTTTACTTCCTATCTTTCTGTTTATTGAAAAGAAAGCAGAAGATCCAGTAATAAATATTTCATATTTTAAAAACCTTAGAATTGTAATTACGCTTTTTATATCCTTTATTACCGGAATTATCATTATGGGTATGATTTTCGTACCTCAGTTTGCAGAGAATTCACTACAGATATCTTCAGGCAGCGGCGGATACTTTGTTATCATTTTGGGAGTATTTGCAGGCCTGGGGGCTCCATTTTCAGGAAAACTCATTGATAAATATGGGGCTAAGGTGGTACTTGGCATTGGTTTTATCGCTTCTATATTAGGCTCGGTATATCTTATATTTTATGCTGCTTCCCACCCGAGCTTGTTTTCTGTAGTAGTGTGTTTAGTTCTGCTTGGCATAGGTATTGGTTTCACAATGGGTACTCCGATCAATTATATGATGCTTGATAATACCAGGGTTGAAGAATCTAACTCAGCGCTTGCAACTGTTTCATTAATTCGTTCCATTGGAACTGCCATTGCTCCTGCCATCATGATCGGTTTTATCTCTCATGCAGGAATGTCAGTACAAGGCAATATTATGAAGCTTTTTCCTAATGAAGTAACTGTTCCGCCTTTGCCATATGCGCAGGAGCTTACGGATGAGTTCAATCAGTTAAAAGCGAACCCTTCCATGGCAGATAAGCTTGAAGGGATTGATATACCGGATTTGACTGCGATGGAACACATTCAATTTGATATGAACAGTAATACGGGAGACATCCAATTATCTGAGGAAATTATAGAGACATTACAAGCTTCTGATGTTACTACCATTGCCGATAATTCCAAGATGATGGCTGATTATATGTTTTCACAAATGACACCTTCCATAATTGCTAAGATAACAAGTGGAATTGATTCCGGAATCAGTGGTATAAATGATTCAATATCACAATTGACACAGGCAATAGATGCAATGCCTTCTAATCCGGCGATGCAGGATAAAATTGATAAGATGAACGAAGCAAAGCTACAAATGACAGGTACAGTGGAAAAAATGACTACATTAGAAGGAGCACTTCCAAGTGCATTTGAAACGGCAAAGACAAATTATTTAGCAGAGATTGAGGGTAATAGAAATGCAATTGTGAATGAATTCCAGACAGTATTAAATAATGGCTTCAAACAAGTATATTCTACGGTTGCCATTGCTTCCTTGCTAGCCATGATTGTTCTCATGTTATATAGGGAAGAAAAGAAAATCAAGCATTAATTGAAATATATCTTCAAGGGGATCATTCTACTTTTCCATCTCTAAAGGGGAATACTATGATTTAGGCATACAATAAGTTAAGAGCATTGGCATAATCCGTATTAGGATATTCCAATGCTCTTACTGTATTGTAGGGTTATCTTTAAAAACCATCAGCTATGCTGGAGAAGACAAGGCTTTCAATAGTAAAATATGATTTAAGTATAGTATAAATATGTAAAGCATGGTAAAATATTACTTTAGGTGGGTAACGACATGATATTCCTTTCAGTGTAAGACCAGAGGATTGAGTATCTGGTATCGCGAATGAAGAATGTTATCGAAAAGGGCATTGTGTGACAAGCAGTGAATTGAAACCTGTGCTATTCTCCATATTGGGAGGTGTTATTATGCATGCATGGGAGGCAATACAGAGCTCCTTGAACTATATTGAAGATCATCTGTCAGAGAATATAAAGCTGGAAGCTCTGGCTAATACGGTGGCATTATCACCATATTATTTTCAGCGTCTGTTCGGGCGTTTGGTGAAGAAACCGGTATACGAATATGTTAGATTACGCAGGCTGGCAAAAGCCTCGGAAGCTCTCAAAAATAAAGAAAAGCGTATCATTGATGTGGCGCTTGATTATGGATTTTCTGATCATTCTAACTTTACTCGTGCGTTTAAGGAAGCATATGGCCTTACGCCGGATGAATATCGTGCCGGTTCTGTGATACTTGATCATTTTATCAAGCCCGATCTACTTCTGAACTATGTCATGGTTGATGAAGATGTACCATTGATCGCTGACGGGATTGTGGTTGAGGTGACACGCAGAAAACTGGGTGAACCGCGCACATTTATTGGAATTGAAGGAGAAGTGCCGGTTACTGAATTAACTGGGGGCAAAAATACCGGTATTGCTACTGCCGGAATAATATGGGATGAATTCCACAAATTGAAACCAAGCATACCGAATTTATTGCCGAATGGCAAAGAATTTGGTGCAATGTATATGGGAACAGCCAGAGAAGCCTGCTGTACCTACATGGCTGGAGCGGAGGTCTCCGGAAACGAACAAGTTAAGGGATATGCAACCTATATACTTCCTTGCGGCGAATATGCTGTCTGCTGCTTTGAGGCGGAAAACTTTGCGGAGCTTATTGGTTCTGCGATTTTTAAGGCGGTCTCATTTATGAACAGCTGGATGAGTCAGCACAGTCTGACTTGCGGTAATTTTGCTGCTGAGATGTATTATGGTACGACTCCAGATGCAAGCTATATGGAGCTATGGCTGCCCTTAAGCTCATCACAAAGGATACAGAAAATAAAGGAATTCTGGGATAAAACGAACGGAACCCAGAAGCCTACCATGGAGAAAATCAGTGCTTATGTGAACAGCCCGTTGTTTGATTGTCTTTGCAAACATGTAGAGACAGAATATCAGAGCAAACCTGTACTGGAATATAGCAAATGTTCGATGCAGTTTGGATGGAATGTGAAATATAAAAAGGCGGGACGTACCCTATGTACCCTGTACCCAATGGAGGGATACTTCATTGCCCTCATCGTAATAGGGAATCGTGAGCTGAAAGAAACCGAGTTGATGCTGCCTTTTTGCACAGAATATTTTGAGCAGCTGTATCATGAAACCAAGTCAGGGATGGGTCAAAAGTGGCTCATGATTAATGTGACTGATGACGCGGTATTGGAAGATGTAAAGCAATGCATCGCTATCCGAAGAGGTAGAAAATAAAAAGAAGCTTTTTACCGTATTGACCAATGATTGTAATAATGGGGGTGAAATAAATGGCAATCGAGAAGAAATACTTATCAGATATTGAAGCGATTATGTCACACAGGTATGATAATGGTTCGGACTACTTTACTACCCAGGACAAACGTTTAATAAAAGGCGCTCCTTTCTCCACACTGGAAAGTGTACTTTATCTATTGGAGTTAGGGATGGAACCAAAGGATCCTTTCCTGAAAGAATGCGCCGATTTGATATTTGGTGCGTGGAGGGAGGATGGAAGCTTTAAGGTGTATCCGGAAGGCGCTGTATACCCGTGCCAGACCGTACATACCGCTGATACACTATGCCAAATGGGGTATGCAACCGATATTAGACTGCAAAAGACGTTCCAGCACCTTTTGGCTACTCAATATATCGATGGTGGCTGGCGCTGCAATAAGTTTTCCTTTGGACGAGGTCCGGAGACGGAGTATTCCAACCCGTTTCCGACATTGATTGCTTTAAGTGCCTTCCACTTTAGTGATTATCTCAATAAAGAACCGGCACTTGACAGGGCGGTGGATTTTTTGCTTGAGCATTGGACCATCAGGAAACCGATTGGCCCATGTCATTATGGAATGGGTACATTGTTCATGCAGGTAGAATATCCTTTCCGTAACTACAACCTTTTTATTTATGTCTATGTTTTGTCCTTCTATGACCGAGCCAAGGAGGACAGCCGCTTCCGGGATGCCTTGAAAGCATTGGAAGCCAAAATAGTTGATGGACAGATAATAGTAGAGCGTGTCGTTCCTAAACTGGCCAAGCTTTCTTTCTGTAAAAAAGGTGAGCCAAGTGCATTGGCAACAAAACGTTATCATGAAATCTTAAAAAACCTGTCTTAAAATATTATAACTTCTGCAAAAAGCAGGTGATATATTGAACTGCTATCTTGATATACTGTAGATTAAGGGGGATATATAATGGTAAAAACGATACTTTTACTTGGCGATGAACAGTTATATGAAAAAACTGAAGAACTGCAGAGAGAAGAAGTCAATCTGTTAGAGAGTACAATTATTGATTTACATGATACTTTGATGGATTACCGGGGGAAATATGGTGCAGGACGTGCCATAGCGGCCCCTCAAATTGGAGTTAAAAAGAGAATAATCTATATGTTTATTGAGAAGCCGGTCGTGTTTATTAATCCGAGATTAGAATTCAAGGATGATGAGATGATGCATGTTCTGGATGACTGCATGTCATTCCCGGGCCTGTATGTACACTTGAAGCGGTATAAAAGATGCATAATCAAGTATTATGATCAAAATTGGGAAAGCTGCTCCATGGAGCTGGAAGGAGACTTATCCGAATTGCTACAGCACGAATATGACCATCTTGACGGTATTTTAGCTACTATGAGGGCTGTGAACAATCAGTCTTTTGTTATGAAATATATACGATAGAGGAGGAGTAGATGAGTAATTCGATTGATCTGCATATGCACAGTAGATACAGTGATGATGGGGAATTTACACCGACAGAGCTCGTAGAGAAATGCGCTGCGAGTGGCATTCGGATTATGTCTATTACGGATCATAATTCGGTTCGGGCTAATTCAGAAGCACAAAGAGCAGCTAAGAAAATGGGAATTGTTTATGTTCCCGGTATAGAAATTGATTGCGTTTTCCAAAACATAGATTTTCATGTACTTGGTTATGGAATAAACGATCAGAGTAATGATTTTGAAAGAATTGAAGAAAATATTAAGGATCAAAGCGCTGATGCTTCAATGAAAATGCTTGAAAAAACGCAAGCGTTGGGTTTTCACATAACGGAAAATGATATGTGGGAGGTTTCAAAGAATAATTTCCGGCAGGAAAGCTGGACGGGGGAGATGTTCGCCGAAGTATTACTGAATAAGCCGGAATATGATGATCATCCCTTATTACGCCCATATCGTACAGGAGGAGCTAAGAGCAATAATCCTTATGTTAACTTCTATTGGGATTATTATTCTCAAGGGAAGCCTTGTTATATTAAAATGAAGTACCCTACAGTAGAAGAGGTAGTAAATATTATTCACCGAAATGGCGGGAACGCAGTCCTGGCGCATCCTGATGTAAACATGAAAGCTCATTACGAATTATTACGTCCCCTTATCCGTATGGGAATAGACGGAATAGAAGCTTTCAGCAGTTATCATACACCATCGCAGGCATCTCATTACTTAAAAGAGGCGCTGAATTTAAAACTATTTATTACCTGTGGTAGTGATTTCCACGGAAAAACAAAACCGGCTATCTCATTAGGACAGCATGGGTGCTTTATTGACGAGAAGGAGCTACTAAACCCTAACTTTCTATTACTTAAGTAAATATTCAAAGAACCTCTAAATAAAGTCAACATATATTAGTATAAGTGATTTTTTGGAGGTTATATCTTGGAAGTAAACTGTGGTAATAATATAGTAAGTGAGGACTATACTGACTTTATTGTAGACTATGAACTAGCTTCTGCTGAGATGCTAGCCGACAGTGGAATTTGCTATATACAAATAGATACAACATTTAGAGCCGTTTATATCCCTCGATATTTAGTACCGGAAAAACCACTGGATGTGTATGGATATAAGGTGTTTGTACGGTTATTTGGACTTATGGATGAACAAAGTTTAGAGGCTTCCGGTGTGAATAGACTACGAAATATGTCAGGGTTGGATCTGCGGGGGAAAGGAACTCTGATAGGAATAGTAGATACAGGTATCGACTATACTCATAAAGCATTTATCAACGCAGATGGTACTACTAAGATTGTTTCAATCTGGGATCAATCCATTCAAACCGGAAATGCTCCTGAAGGTCTTTACTACGGAACAGAATATACAAGAGATCAAATAAATACAGCACTAGGTAGTAATGATCCAAGCTCGTTTGTTCCAAGTACAGATGATATTGGACATGGTACATTTCTTGCTGGTATTACTGTCGGCAATGAAGATAGCGATAATCAATTTGCAGGAGTTGTTCCGGATGCAGAATTAGTAGTGGTTAAATTAAAACCTGCAAAAAACATAATCAGAGATTTTTTTATGATTTCTCATGATGCAGTTTGCTACCAAGAAAATGATATTATGTTGGGGGTAAAGTATTTATTAGATACTGCAGCAAAATATAATCGACCAATTTCCATATGTATTGGTCTGGGGACCTCCCAGGGGTCTCATGATGTAACGGATGCTTTAAGTACTTACTTATCATCTATTACGCAATTGCAAGGGGTGGCAGTCTCCATAGCCGCCGGCAATGAAGGAAATAGCAGACATCATTTTGAAAGAATAATGCTACCGGGGACAGATCTGGAAACAGTCGAACTAAATATCGGACCAAATGAACCAGGTTTGTATTTTGAAATATGGGGAGACGTACCCAATACCTTTGGAGTAGAATTGATATCACCGGGAGGGGAATATGTACCGATTATCGCGCCAAGGATCAATGAGAGAAGAGAAATTGATTTTATTTTTGAAATAACGAGTATTAATATATACTTTCAATTAGTAGGCTCCAGATCCGGTGCTCAATTAGTTATTGTGAGATTTCGAAATCCTTCCGCTGGGATCTGGCGTATCTTGATTCACAAAAGGGATAGAACCCTTCCTTTGCATTTTAATATCTGGCTCCCGATCAGTAATTTTATCAGTGAAGAAACATTTTTTATCAATTCCACCCCATTCACAACATTAACTTCTCCGGCAAATGTATATCTCCCAATGGTAGTTACTGCATATGATTATTCGAATGACAGTCTTTATGTCAATGCAAGCAGAGGTTTCACCAGGACCGATCGTATTGCACCGGATTTTGCAGCACCCGGAGTGGATATCATAGGTCCATCCTCTGGCAATGGTTATACCCGAATGACAGGAACCAGTGTTGCGGCAGCACATACGACCGGCATAGCAGCAATGCTTCAGGAATGGGGTATCGTAAGGGGAACGCTTGAACATCTGGATGGAGTCGATATTAAAAATATGTTAATACGAGGAGCGCAAAGAGATCCCGCTAGTATTTATCCAAGTAGGGAGTGGGGTTATGGGATATTAAGTATCTTTGGTGTCTTTGAAAATCTAAGAGGTAATATATAAACATTGACTCATAGAAGCGATGATGATTATTTACCATTATTATGGAATTACAATTGCTGTAAATAGTACAGTTATTTCTGTATTTTAGCAACCCAATTGATTTGAAACTATGATATTCTCCTTGTTATATAAAAAGGAGGGGTTATATGAAAATAAAACGTAACATTGCATGTATTATATGTTTTCTTTTATTATTCGTTACGATTGGTACCGGTTGCTCAAAAAAGGGAGAAGAGGCAGTTGACAGCAATAATCAGATTGCGAATGAGCAGGTATTACATGAGGATACTGCATCTGAAGCTGTAGAGGAAAACGAAGAACCAAGTATAGAACCAAGTATAGAACCAAGCGAGGAACCGACAGATGAAGGAAATTCACCATGGAAATTAATATCTGAGACAAATGTGGATACATCAGTTTATTATGCAGGATTTTTGAATGAAGCGATTGGTGTAACGGTTGGTTATTCGGGAGCTACTAGTTATACGGAGGACGGCGGAAAGAACTGGTCAGTGAGCGGTAATGTGTCGGCATGTCGATATGGATTGGACTTCTATGATGAAACCTTTATTGTAGATAGTGGAAACAGTGGTGTTAATTTGATATCGCGGGACAAAGGAAGAACCTGGTCATATCTGGGAAGTTTTCTCCTAAAGAGCGGCAATGCCTTTAATAAATTTTTATCTGTGCTGGATACAAAGAACATTTATATAGGATCATCGAAAGCACTTGGAGTATCAGTAGATGGTGGAACAAAATGGGAGGAACTTGAATTGCCGGAAGGATGTAGAAAACCGGCAGGTATGTTTTTTCTGACACCTGAAATTGGGTATCTGTTTAATGCGGATGGTACCTTATACAAAACAAATGATTCCTGTGAAACCTGGACATCACAAACACTTGATTTATCCGGAGAGAGCATTATTACGCCCTCTATGCCTTCCGCAGCAATTAACTTCCAGGATGAAGATCACGGAATGATTGTATATGCAACGAAGTCATTTAAACTCTGCTGTTCTAAGACAGAGGATGGTGGCAGTACATGGGAAACGATAGAAATGCCGAAGGTAACCGGTTTAGCCCCCTATATATCGAGAGATGGTAAGTATCTAACCGTCTCATCGCAATTAAAAAGAATCAGTTTATTTAAATTAGAGGATTAATATTTAAGTGTTCAGATAAAGAGGCTGTTTCATAACGTAAGTTAACGATGTAGGAAAGGCTAACATGCAACCTGTGTGTGAGGGATGCGTGTTGGCCTTTCCTGCATTATACCATACATTTTGAAATAGCCCCTTTATCTGGTACTTGCTTATATATTATATACCTGTTTTGAAAATACATTTACTTATAAAGCCATGTATGTATCTCGCGATACTCCAAAGGAGACATTCCGGTAATCTTCTTAAACGAGCGGATGAAATGTGAGTTATTGACAAAGCCCACTCGAAACATAATTTCCGAAACCTGCAGTGCAGTATCTTTTAGCATAGCCATGGCCAGATGAATTCTGAAATGAATTAGGTAGCTCATGACAGTGTGACCGGTTGCTTCTTTAAAATATTCATTAAGAGATGTTCGATTAATATTGAATTTTTCTGTTAAATGTGTCAGTAGAATTTTTTCTTGGTAATTGTTTATTAAGTACATTATGATTTCATTGATGCTTTTGTTTTTCTCAGTAGGTATAATTGCTTCATCGGTTAATGGTTCCACATAGATACGATCTATCACTAATAATATTTCCAGTAATAAAGACCTGGTACGACAGGGCCAATACCAATCCCTTTGATCCTTGAGCTCTTTATTAATCTGACTTAGAATGGTTTCAATACGCAACGATATCCCTGAGTTTATATTTATGATTCCCTTATATTTGGAGGAACGATGGGTAAATGCATTTAGCCATGCGATCTCTTGTGGATCTCCCTCCAAGTACACTTGTGGTTTGAGCCTTACGGATAGATAATCATAGGTAGGATTAAGAAATTCAGGGTGGTAAAGCAATTCAATGGTCTCATATTTTTGAGAGGTCTGAATATTTATTGTTTCAGTCTCATTGATACAGCACAGGGTCGGAGCAATAAACGGTGAAAATCCTGCTGCTGTTTCAATCATACCCGAGCCTTTTGATATATAGATAAGTCTGAATCTGTCCTCAACATTCTTTTCGCAATACATTCTTTCTCTGACCACGATCGGAACCTCGGTACCTACATAGAATTTAATTCCCATTGTTGAGTATTTCATTTAACTCTCTCCATCTTTAAGAAAAGTAAGTTTCCCTTCAGTGCAATACTTCGTATCATTTATTAATATTTAAAAATGATGATAATGCAAAATTTACCAATTGTCAAGAAGGTGTCTTATAAAAATAATGTCAAATGTATAATTACTCAAATAGTAACGAAACGACTTTTCTGTTAGGAGTCGTGCCGGATTGAAATAAACGGTTGTAATACAGGGAAAGAATTGCTATGATTGAACCGAGAATAAAAAAGCATATTATGCATCTCAGTGCAGTGGCTGAGGAAAGGAGGCAGTTATTTGAAAACTTATAAAACAGCTCAGATAGCTAACATCATCGGCGTCCATCCAAATACGATACGGTTTTATGAGGAGATGAAGCTGCTTCCTGTGATACCTAGAACGGAAAGCGGTTATCGAATTTTTAATGACAGACATCTCAAGCAGCTGTGGCTGCTGCGTACTGCCTTTCGTGCAGAAATTATCAGCGACAGGCTCAGACAGGAGGTCTATCAAATCGTGAAGACAGCAGCAGCGGAAAATACTTGCGGAGCATATCAGAGCACGCAACGATACTTAGAACACCTTCGGGAAGAAAAAGCAAGGGCCGAAGAAGCAATCCGTATCACATTGAATATCATTGAGGATAACACAAGTCCGCCGGAGCCTATTATATACAATGGCAGAATGGAAGCCGCAGAAATACTTGGAATCACGATAGATGTTCTACGCGATTGGGAGAGAAATGGTTTAATACAGGTACCGAGAGCCTCCAACGGACATACAAAATACGGACTAAAGGAGATGAATCGTCTAAAAATTATCCGCACGCTTCGAAATGCCCATTATTCCATGATGTCTATTCTACGTATGCTGAATCGACTGGATCAGGGAGACAGGAATCTACGAGAGGTTATCGATACTCCAGGTGAAGAAGAAGACATTATATGTGCTGCCGACCGGTATATAACGGCTCTGAGTCTGGCAGAAAAGGATGCGCAGGAAATGCTCGAATTATTAAAAGAAGACAACAAAAATGTGCATACATTATCAAGAAAATAAGCTTGTAATAATATATTATTTTCCTTGTGAGGAGGTGAGAATATGGATTGGATGACAAGTATTCAACAGACAATAGACTTTATAGAGGATAATATTGGAGACGATTTAGACATTGCTATACTGGCGGACAGAATATTTACCTCTCAATTTTATTTTCAAAAAGTCTTTAGTATCTTATGTAATTGTACTGTAAGTGAATACATACGAAATAGACGAATGACATTGGCCGGCTATGATATTAAAGATACGGATATTTCTATCTTAGACATCGCATTAAAGTATGGTTATGAGACTCACGAAAGCTTTACCAGAGCGTTTACAAGATTTCATGGGTTGACACCGTCAGATGCCAGAAAGAGTCATTCAAATATAAAAGTATTCTCACGAATCTCAGTTAAATCAAATTTATCTGGAGGTAAAGTACTAATGAGCGATTTTTCAGAGAGAGGTTATGTTGTTAAAGAAACAGGAGCAGTTTATTACACGCAGAATATGGATAATACCCTAAAATGGTTCAAGGAAGTATTAGGCTGGTACGGACAGATTGAAGCAAGAGATGAGAATAATGAGGGGACCTACGGATGTGTCAATAACATTCCTATCGAGATCGAAGCTCTTCATATTGCTCCGTTTACAGGGCTTCATATGTTTAGGGGTGAGCCGTTAAAAATGATGGTAGGATTTATGCTGGTTACAGGTGTTGAACAATTATATCATTTTGTTAAAAAGAATGGATGGAATCAAATCACAGAAGTTAAGGAGCAGCCTTGGGGTGGGAAAACCTGCTCTGTGACAACCATTGACGGGAGCATTTTGACCTTCTTTGAATGATCCGTATAAACAAATAAAGCAATCTTCCCTGATTACCTAGAGCAATCAGGGAAGATTGTTTTATTAGTTTATACGGACATACTGCTATAGATTCTACCAATTGAAAAAAAATGAGTTGTAAAAAGGATAAGAATAAATAATAATAGTTAATATATTGAAAATCAATTATAGGAGGATAATCTTTATGGATAATGATAAAAGGGAGTTGTCAGCAGAACAGCGTGCTGAGCTGTTCAGAGTATTAAAAGCCCGTTTTGAAAAAAACAGGAAGCGCCATGAAGGTCTTGAATGGGCTAAGATAGAAGAAAAGTTGGAAGCGAATACTGAGAAACTATGGTCACTTAATGAAATGGAAAGAACAGGTGGTGAACCGGATGTGGTTGGCTTTGATCATAAGACCGGCGAATACATTTTCTTTGACTGTTCCGCAGAAAGTCCTAAGGGTCGTAGAAGTATATGTTATGATAGTGAAGCATTGGAGTCAAGGAAAGAACACAAACCAATAAGTAGTGCGATTGATATGGCGGCGTTCATGGGAATTGAATTATTAACCGAGGACCAATATAGGGAGCTACAAAAATTAGGAAATTTCGATATGAAAACATCGAGCTGGCTTCGTACACCTTCTGAGATTAGAGCTCTAGGCGGAGCAATCTTTGCTGATTTCCGCTATGGTAATGTATTTGTGTACCATAATGGTGCGGAATCTTATTATGGTGTAAGGGGGTTCCGTGGCTCTCTCAGGATTTCGTAAACAGAAGAAGATATCTTAATTATCAGTATTGACTTCTCTGAAGAACTAATATATTATTAATTTGTTTTTATATACGAACCTAAACTTTGCCACCGGGTAAAGTATCATAAGGTGTTCTAAACATTCCGTTAGGTCTTAGAAGGGATGTTTTAGGACACCTTTTTTTGAGGAGTAAAGGATAATGGAAAAAAGTATTTTTAAGAATTTTGTAAAGTATGTAAGTTTGAATATTCTTGGAATGATAGGTCTTTCATGTTACATTCTTGCGGACACTTTCTTTGTATCAAAGGCGTTAGGAGCAACGGGTGTTGCAGCACTTAATTTTTCGATACCAATTTATAGCGTGATTCATGGTACTGGTTTAATGATTGGGATTGGTGGTGCAACAAGATACAGTATATTAAAATCCCAAAATGATAATAAGAGAGCTAATATCATTTTTACTACTTGCATTAAATTGGGAATTATTATAGGAGTTATCTTTGTAATCATAGGCGTATTTGGTTCAAAATCTTTAGCATTACAATTAGGTGCCGATATATCTACCTTACCTTTGACTAAAACATATTTGATGACAATACTATGCTTTGCACCATTTTTTCTCATGAATAACATTTTACTTGCCTTTGTGCGAAATGATAATAATCCCAAATTATCAATGATAGCAATGCTTTCAGGCAGCTTTTCTAATATTATTTTGGATTATATGTTCATGTTTCCGCTTGGAATGGGAATGTTTGGTGCGGCTTTTGCAACCGGACTTGCACCAATAATAAGTATTGGCATAATATCGATCCATTTTATAAAAGGGAAAAATAACGCCAGACTCATGAAAAGTAGAATAAAGTGGTCAACTATTTGTGATGTGACTAGTTTGGGATTAGCTGCTTTTATTTCTGAGGTTTCTTCTGCTGTTGTTTTAATAACCTTTAATCTGGTGATTTTAAGACTTGAGGGTAATTTAGGCGTTGCTTCTTATGGTATTATAGCAAATATAGCACTTGTAGGGGTATCGATATTTACCGGAATTGCACAAGGTGTCCAACCTCTTATCAGTAAAGGGTATGGTATGGGGAATCACGATGTGTTAAAAAAAGTAAAAAAGTATGCTTTGATGACTTCACTTGGTATAGCATCACTGATCTATTTGTTTGTATTTATCAATGCAGAACATATCATTGGGATGTTTAATAGTGAGCGGAATATGGAAATAGCAGAGATTGCCAATGCCGGCCTTCAAATTTACTTCTTGGGTTTTTTCTTTGCAGGTATTAATATAATTATGGCTATGTATTTAAGTTCTACAGAGAGTGCCAGGGATGCTTTTATCATATCTATCGCACGAGGATGCATTATAATTATTCCTTTGGTTCTTTTGTTAAGTAGTATCCTTAAGATAACCGGTGTTTGGTTGGCATTTGTTTTGACGGAATTTACTGTAACAATAATAGCAATTATTATGTCACAATTAAAAGGATTAGATAAGAATATACAATACTAGGAGCGATACCTTTGATCACATCTATTAGAGAAGGATGATGTAATAACATTTAAAACATTCCCTTTTTCTGAAGTGACAGATTCCTGCTTAGTGCTGTGAATTGGCACGATACAGTGATGGTGAAACCTTCTCTACCTGTTTAAAATAGGTTGAAAAGTAGTGTTCATCTGCAAACTGAAGTCTTGCCGCGATTTCCTTGATTGGAATATTAGTTTGCGATAATAGCTTTTTGGCATATTGCAGCTTGCTTTCCAATAAGTAGGAGTAAGGCGTGATACCGTACTTTTTCTTGAATTGTCGTATAAGCTGTGCCTTGGACTTATAGAAATGCTCGCACAAATCCTCCAATGTCACAGAGTCAAGAACATGCTGATCAAGATATCTTTTCATTTTCAATGCATCGTCCGGTTCCTGCTGATGCTGCAACAGAGTACCAAAGTATAGGGAAGAGATTATTCCGTGAAGCAGGAGAGCGCAGGACTTCTGTATGTCTTGGGGAGGCTTTCCTGAAGTTAGCTCCTGATGAAAGTCATGGAAGTATTTTAATATTTGTTCGTTTCCGGAATATACAATCTGCTCAAGCGGATACACCTCTAAAAGATGATCTATTAGTGAACCTTTCAAATTCATCCATATCTTAACCCAGGGATCATCTTTTGAAGAATAATAGCAATGCTTGGAACCTTTATGCAAAAGATACACTTCACCCGCTGAAGCGGTAAATTCTTGCCCGTTATGGATGATTGTACCGTAACCGGACATTACATATTCCAGTACATAATGATCAGATTTTTGTCTATTTATATTATAGCTGCCATCGCAAAAGGATTTGCCGGCCATATCAATTCCAAGAATCTCGGTACTATTTTCTGAAGAACAGTAGATAAATTCTTCTCTCATCATAATTAATTAAGGATCCCCTTTCTCTGTATGTATGCTATCTTGAGTTTGCTGCCTTGAGTAATGTTCATATTCCTCACATTATTGCATATAAAACCTATGTATTCTTGCTGATTGTAATAATATAATAAAAGCAGATAATAATCAAGACAAAGTAAAGGAGATAAGAAAAAAGATGAAACTTAGAGCACCTGCTACACCCCTTATTACCATTGATCCCTACTTTAGTATCTGGTCCATAAATGATACGTTAAATTCCGGGGAGACCGTACACTGGACCGGTACACCCAATTCCATTACTGGTATCTTGAAGATTGATGGCGATGAATACCTCTTTATGGGAAACAAGGATAATACAAAGAAAATGCTTCAAACAGAATGTAATATCACTGCTATGTCAACGGAATATAAATTTAGTGCTGGTCCCATAGAATTGCTACTTACTTTTACATCACCGTTATTAATTGATGATCTTAAGGTATTATCCCGTCCGGTGTCTTACCTAAAGGCAGAGCTTCGGGGTCTTGATAATACTTCACATCAAGCAGGAATCAGTATATACGTGGAAGACGACATCTGCTTGGATACACATCATGAGCATCCGACAGAAGGTGAGATTGTTGCCATCGAACCCGGGATTGCATGTGCGAGAATGGGAAGTGTCCTTCAGCCAATCTTAGGGAAAGCAGGGGATGATGTGCGCATCAATTGGGGATATTTCTATCTGGCAGCTCAAAATGGGTCACCGGAAGTACATATTCATAAGCAGGGTGAGGCTACCTTGCTTGAAGCACGTGCATCTCTGGACACCTTGGCTCAAAACAGCGTGTTATTTACCTTTGCTTATGATGATATTAATTGTCTTCAGTATTTTGGTGAAAACCTGAAGGGCTATTGGGTAAAGGAGTCGGAGGATATTAAGGAAATCCTTCGTAAAGCTTATAAAGAGTATGCTTCTATTAAGAAGAACTGTGATAGCTTCTCGGACAAATTATACCAAGCTGCTATTACCAGTGGAGGAGAGAAGTATGCAGAGCTGTTAATCCTGGCTTATCGGCAGGTCATTGCAGCGCACAAGCTGTGTGAAAGCAAGACGGGTGAATTACTGTTCATTTCGAAAGAGTGCTTCAGTAATGCGTGTGCTGCAACGGTTGATGTAACTTATCCTTCGATTCCGATGTTTTTATTATACAACCCGGAATTGGTAAAGGGTATGCTTAGACCGGTATTTAAATATGCAGCGACCGAGGAGTGGTACCATGATTTTGCACCTCACGATGTAGGGACATATCCATTAGTCAACGGCCAGGTTTACGGCGGAGGGACTAAGCTGGATGATCAGATGCCGATTGAAGAATGCGGCAATATACTGGTAACAGTGGCTGCGGTATGCTTAGCCTGTGGTGATTTTAACTTTGCTTCTGAACATTTACCGGCATTAAAGAAGTGGACTCAGTACCTGAGCATGCATGGAGCTGATCCGGAGAATCAGCTGTGTACCGATGACTTTGCAGGTCACCTTGCCCATAATTGTAACCTATCTGCAAAAGCGATCATGGGAATTGCAAGCTTCGGTATCATAATGGAACACCTTTCCGGTAAGGAGGAGGCTTCTATTTATTATGAGACGGCACGCAAGATGGCAAACAGCTGGGTTGAGAGAGCTGTCAAAGAGGACGGAACCTTCCGATTGACCTTTGATCAGCCGGATACCTTCAGTATGAAATATAATCTGATTTGGGACAAGATCTTTAAGACCAATATCTTTGCGGAAGAACTCCTGGAAAAAGAAGTGAAGAGCTATCTGAACCATATCAATACTTACGGCATGCCACTTGATAACCGAGCAACCTATACCAAATCCGATTGGTTGGTATGGTGTGCTTCATTTATGAAGAATAAAGAGGATTTTGAAGAAATGATAGCACCATTATGGAAAGCATATCATGAATCCGAATCTCGTGTACCTATGACCGACTGGTATGATACATTGACTGCAAAACAAATCGGCTTCCAGCATCGAACCGTGCAGGGTGGTTTATATATTAAGCTTTTAGTAGACAAAGCATCTAAGTAAACGGGAGGAATACAATAAGACGGATAGGCCCAGATGTATCAGGGAGCTTATCCGTCTTCTTAATATGCCTTATATCAAATTGGAAAGTATGATATTTCTTTAGACAAAAAAGTATTCCTCAGCTCTGGGTGATTAAGCCTTCGTCTCATTCTCATAGGGCTTTATCGTCCGTATCGTTCCGTCTTCGTTATATTTCAGTTCCGAATATTTCACACAGCGCTTATGGTTGACACCTCCGGATAAGGAGCTGTCATGGTAGAAAAGATACCATTTGTCCTTGAATTGAATGATGGAGTGATGTGTTGTCCATCCGATTACCGGTTCCAGAATTCTTCCCTGATAGGTGAAAGGACCTTCCGGATTCTTACTGATGGCATAGACAAGATAATGAGTGCTTCCGGTAGAATAGGATAAATAATAATATCCGTTATATTTATGCATCCAAGGTCCCTCGAAATATCTTCTGTCCTCATCTCCTGCAGTCAAAGGATCGCCGTGCTCATCCAGGATTGTTATCATCTTAGGTTCATTCTTAAAGGTAAGGAGATCATCGCTTAACTCGGCTACCATAGGTCCTAAAGCAGGAGCAGTAACTGCGGGATCTTCTGCATTCGGTATAAAAGTACCGGTTACCCATTTTTCTAACTGACCGCCCCAAAGACCGCCATAATACATATAAGCTTTGCCGTCATCGTCAAGGAATACGGCAGGATCGATACTGTAGCTTCCCGGAATATAGTTAGGTTCGGGTGTAAAGGGGCCGGCAGGCTTCTTGCTTGTTGCAACACCGATACGGAAGATGCCTTCTTTATCTCTTGCCGGGAAGAAGAGATAATAAGTGCCATTCTTATATGCAACATCAGGAGCCCACATTTGATTGCTTACCCAGGGAACATCCTTCATATGAAGTGCTTCTCCATGGTCAATACAGGGTGATTCTATATCATCCATTGATAAAACGTGATAATCCTCCATTCTATATTGGTCGCCATTGTCATTATCGGGACCATCATGATCTAAATCATGAGAAGGGTAAATATAAATTTTACCGTCAAAGACATGTGCTGACGGGTCTGCAGTAAAAATATGAGTAACGATAGGCTTGTTAGGGGTTGTATTAAATTCCATTTTCTTTTCTCCAATATTAATTTTATTTAGCAAGTAATATTATATCAAGATTATCCTTCATTTACTTCGCAAAAGTTGACATGTTGTTCTGAATTAAAGCCAATTTCGTGTATATTGATTAGGAGAAGATCTAAGGTGAAAAAAATGATAAAAAGTCAACAATATTTGATTAGACATAGCAAGAGTAAAATGTTATATTTTCTGGGTAATACAAGAAATATTAATAGGAGGTTAATATGGGACGGAAATTATTGAAGATTGCTGTAGAAATGATGGTGGTGTTGATCCTGGTATTTGTAGCAGGTTGTGGGAAAACAGATAATGCGGAGACTGCGAACACAAAGACTTCTGCAGATGTTACCGATAGTCCGGTAGCGGAGATAAATTCATCTAAGGAAGAGTCAGAAGCTACGGAAGATGAAAAAAGCAACGGATCCGGTGAAGAGGAGATCTCAGAGCAAGAAATCGGAGAAGAATCCGGAGAAGAAGCTAAACAGGAACCGGCAGTGGTGGAAGACGGAATAATGGACGTTTATGCTCAGTATGACATGAGGGCAGGAACCTGCTTATCCGATACAATGATAGCAGAAAGTAAATATTCGGATATCATTAAAGAAAATTTTAATCAGATTACACTGGAGAATCTGATGAAGCCTGATTATATTCTGAATAAGGATAAAAGTATTGAGACAGGAGAGCTTACCGTCGAATTCAACAAGAATACGACAGCTCTGCTGGACTGGGCAAAGAGCAACGGTATGAAAGTACGTGGGCATGTCCTTGTATGGTACTCACAGACTCCGGACTGGATTTTCTATAAAGAATTTGATAAGACCAAAGGACTGGTTGAACGCGACACAATGCTGGCGCGAATGGAGAGCTATATAAAGCAGGCCTTTGAACAGCTGGAGCTTCTGGGGTATACCGATATCTTCTATGCATATGACATCGTGAACGAGGCAATCATGGATGACGGAAGCTATCGAGAGTGTCTTTGGAAGCAAATCATAGGAGAGGATTATATCTGGCAAGCGTTCTATTATGCAGATCAGTATGCTCCGGAAAGTATAAAGCTTTATTATAATGATTATAATGAGCAGTTTAAAACGAAACATATAGTGGCCTTGGCGCAGTCCTTGGTGGATGATAAGGGCAGATCACTGATTGATGGGATCGGATGTCAGGGACATTTGTATACGAAGGATTCGATTGACAGCTATATCTCAACTCTCAAAGCATTCAGTGCTCTAGGTCTTGATGTCCAGATAACGGAGCTGGATGTCAGTCTTGGTACCTGGCAGAATATCTTAAGTGCCACGGAAGACACTCTGAAGCAACAGGGGCAGTATTATTATGAACTGATTAACAGGATCATCGAAGAAAATGCGGCAGGGAACACCAAGGTATCCGGGATCACATACTGGGGCTTTGCAGATAAACTGTCCTGGAGAAGAGATCGCAGTCCGTTGCTGTTTGATGGTAATCTGGTGCCAAAATATTCCTACTATGGCGCAAGACAAGATCGTGTAAATGCAGGTTATTAAGAGATTTGCTGTATCATTTGCATCTTGATGAATATAATGTAAAGAATGCTAGCATGTTGTTTCATGATAGGAAACAACGAAAGAGGTGCGATGATGGATCTTTCAGATAATGTAATGAGCCACTATAGTCTGGATCCAAATGTTGCGAGAAATTTATCGCATAGTACAATTACAGCCCCTACAATGGAGGCAATTACTCCAAGATGGCTGCTTACCTTCCTTCCCTGGGTGTCTGTTGAAGCAGGTGTGTATCGGGTAAATCAGGTCAAAAGAAGAAGTGATGATTCTACAATGGAAGTGATGGAGAATCCGGAAATGCTACCGAGGGTAATCGCAGATAACTTGAGAGAACGAGATTTGCCGGAGACCTTTACCGATTATGAGGGAGTACCAAGAGAGTATACCTTAAGTTGTGTAAAGACACTTCTGAAGATGAACACTCACGTTACGGATATCTTCAATTCCCCCCTTGATCAAAAAGAGCAGGAAATGAGACTCACCATTGAGGCCATGAAGGAAAGACAGGAATGGGAAATGATAAATAATGAGAATTATGGACTTCTCCATTCTGTATCGCCTCGGATGAGAATTAGATCCAGATTTGGGATACCAATGCCTGATGATATGGATGAGCTTTTGGCAAGAGTATGGAAAAAACCTTCCTTCTTTTTGGCACATCCGAGAGCGATTGCTGCGTTCGGAAGAGAATGTACCCGCAGAGGAGTTCCTCCTGCAACAATGAACATCTTTGGAACCCCTTTTATCACCTGGAGGGGGGTTCCGATTCTGCCCTGTGATAAGCTGTTAATCGATGGTAAGGCATGTAATATGTCGTCGGCCGGTAAAACAAATATCCTGTTGATGAGAGTCGGAGAGAGAGAGCAAGGAGTAGTTGGCTTACATCAACCCGGAATACCGGATGAAGGGATCATCCCAAGCTTATCTATAAAATACGCAGGAATTGATAATAGGGGAATTGCTTCTTATATCTTATCGTTATATTTTGGTACCGCTGTTTTGTGCGATGATTCATTAGGAATGCTAGAAAATGTAGAGGTAGGATACTATTATGATTACACATAATGGTGAACAGAGTTGGATGATGATGGCCCCTTATTGGAACAGATGCTTTGATGTTCATTCAATTAGGAAGGATTTTCCGATCCTACATAAGAAAGTGAACGGGAAGTCATTAAATTGGCTTGATAATGGAGCAACCACACAAAAACCAAATCAGGTCATCAATTCTTTAGATTATTATTATAGCAACTATAATTCCAATATACATCGAGGGGCACATACCCTCGCAAAGAGTGCGACGAAGGCATATGAGGGGGCAAGAGAAAAGGTACAGGAGTTTATAGGAGCCTCATTGGCGGAAGAGATCATCTTTACCCGTGGAACAACAGAGGCAATTAATCTGATTGCTGAAAGCTATGGGAATATGAATATTCATGAGGGTGATGAAATTCTGCTTACTGTGATGGAGCATCATTCCAATATCGTACCCTGGCAGAAGCTGCAGCAGGAAAAGGGAGCAGTGATTAAAGTGATCCCAATCAGCGAGTGCGGAGAAATCCTGCTGGAGGAATACCAAAAGCTCCTTTCGTCGCGTACAAAAATTGTTGGAATAACTCACGTTTCGAATGTTCTGGGTACGGTTAATCCGGTTCATTGTATGATTGAGATGGCACACTCTTATGGTGCCTGTGTTGTAATTGATGGAGCACAGTCAATACCACATTTTCCGATCAATGTAAACGAAATGGATGCTGATTTTTATGTCTTCTCCGGACATAAAATGTATGCTCCAACGGGCATCGGTGCATTATACGGAAAGAAAGCTCTCTTGGATCGAATGCCTCCTTGGCAAAGAGGTGGAGGCATGATAGGTAATGTCAGCTTTGATCACACGACTTATAATCATTTGCCTTACAAATTTGAAGCCGGTACTGGAAACATCGCGGATGCCATAGCTTTAGGGGCAGCCATTGATTATTTAAGAGGAATCGACATGGTGAGAGTGGAAGAGCATGAAAGAGAATTAACCATGTATGCTATGGAACGACTATCTCAGATACCCAATTTGCATCTGATCGGTACTGCTCCGAATAAAATCAGTGTATTATCCTTTGTAATCGATGGGATTTCTCCGGAAAGCATAGGGCAATATCTTGATTATGAAGGAATTGCCGTCCGGGCAGGACATCATTGTGCGCAGCCTGTTCATAGTAACTTCGGCTTAACGAGCTCAGTACGTGCCTCTCTCGGGATATATAATACGAGAGAAGAAGTAGATTGTCTGGCTAACGCAGTACTTAAAATTGCTAAAATGTATCATTGATATAGAAAAGCATTGACTTGTCCGGAATGGAACAGAGCCAATGCTTTTTCTTATATTCTATGCTTTGATTGCCCAGCGCAGCTTAGCAGAACGGGCGCGGCTGTTGGTATTACATTCTTCCGGAGTGGGACGAATGGCATCAGTAGAAATCTCACGGTAGATGCCTTCCCGTAAATATTTCTGAAACGATTTTTTCACAAGGCGGTCTTCACCGGAATGGAAGGATAGGATAGCAACGCGCCCACCCTCTGCGAGAGAGGCAGGGAGCTTTTCTAAAAATTCATATAACACTTCGAATTCGTTATTTACATCAATTCGTAACGCTTGAAAGCATCGCTGACAGGATTTCTTGATCTCATCATTCCGGGTACTTTCCGGAATGAATTTTAGAGCATCTGCAATAATTTCCCTTAGTTTGGTAGTGGTAGAGATATCTATCCCTTTCTTTATCTTGGAAGTAATGGCTCTGGCTATCTCTAAAGCATATGGCTCGTCAGAGTTCTCCCACAGCATACCTTGTAATTCATCCGCAGTGATTGTTCTGAGCCGCTCTGCTGCTGATATTCCTTTGGAAGGATTCAATCGAAGATCAAGGGGACCCTCACTCTTAAAGGAGAAGCCTCTGTCGGGATTATCGATCTGCATAGAGGAGACACCTAAATCTGCCAGGATAAAATTCAACGGACCTGCTTCGAGCACAACCTGATCGATATCGGAGAAGTTCATTTGCTTTATAGCTATTATTTCAGGGCCGTAGCCCAAGTCTTCTAAGCGTTTTTTGGTTCTCGGTAATTCGATGGGGTCCACATCGGTTGCATATAAATGACCTTTAAAATTAAGACACTTTAGCATCTCCAGAGTGTGACCCCCATAACCCAGTGTAGCGTCAAGACCGATCTGCCCGGGAGTAATTTGCAGAAATTCTAATATTTCATTCACACAAATCGAACGATGCATACCGGCAGGTGTATTACCTTTTTGTATGACCTTAGCTACAGTATCTGCATATTTCTCGGGTTGTAATTCTTTATATTTCTGATCATAGGCCTTGGGATGAGTACCTTTATACCGAACCCGCCGCTGATGCTTTTGTTCTTGATTATCCATTGAAATTCCTACCTTTTATTTTTTATTTATTCTTGAAATATATAATACCAAATACAAAATATAAAAGCAAATGATTAGCGAATCAGGTAATAATTGATCGAATATTGAAAACAAGAAGAGTTTCTGTTAAAATGAAAATATTAACAAGAAAGGTTATAATGCTCTTCATTATAAAAGGCAAATATGATATACGGTGTTATTTATTTAGTAAGTTTTTTAATTAGTATTATATTGATCATTTTTTTATTAAGATGCAGTAAAGTTGATATATCACGAAGATTATTGATGATGACTTTGTTAGTATCCTTCTGGATTTTGATGGAGACATTGAGTTTTGTCGTGCCTACAGGATGGGTGCTGGTATTTCAGCAATTGAAATACATCGGTGTAATTCTTGTACCACCTACGTTAATGATAGCTTCCGTAGTTTTTAATAAAAGAAATAAAAAATTGAAGCTATTGGAACATGTTTTAATCTTTTTCATACCGGCTATGTCACTCATTTCTGTTTTTACGGGATATATACCATTTCCATTTTTGACCAATCCTGAAGTGCATATTCAAAATGGAGTACCAATATATACTTATACTAAAAGTATCGGTTTTTTTGTTAACGCAATTTATTCCTACCTTCTTATTCTGATTTCCAGCTGTTTGCTTTTCATCCGGTCCATTCATTCTCCTAAGATTTATCGGACGCAAAGCCTGTTTGTTTTCGCGGGATGTACATCATCGTTTATCATCAATTTGCTGTTTATTACCCGGAAGGTATTTATTATTCCGATCGATACAACACCGATTTTTATACTAATTACCCTCATGATATTTTATTGGGGAGTATATGATTTGCCAAAAACTATGATAGTACCCTATGCCAGAGATCTGGTCATTGAAAATATAAAGGAGCTGCTCTTTGTTCTAGATAATAATGAATGCATTATTGATGTCAATCCGAAAACTTTGGAATTCTTACAGCTTCATGCTGACCAAGAATTAAAGAAAGTAAAACTTAAATCGAAATTAATCGGTATGAGTATTTATGATGTTATAAAGCACATACCGGATATTAAAGAATTATCCCTGCCTTTGGAGATAAATAAGGATAACACTCTGATAATGGAGAAGGACGGCCGTAAACTTTATTATATCATCAAAGCCGAAGAAATCTATGATTTGGATAAGCTAAAGATTGGTAAGCTATACTTGTTTCATGACTTAACACAGATAAAAGAACAACTGAACAGTCTGATGAAACTAAACGAGGAACTCGTTATTTCAGATAAAATTATTGATGAAGCAATTGAAGGCATTGTTATCACAGATGCTAAGAATTCCATTATACGGGTGAACGAATCAATGCTGAGAATGTCCGGCTATGGGGAAGAGGACTTACTTGGCCAGAATCCAAGAATCTTAAAATCGGATTATCATGATGCCAAGTATTATCAGCAAATGTGGCAGCAAATCAGTACAAAAGGCTTTTGGGAAGGTGAGATATGGGATAGACGGCAAACAGGCGAGGTATATCCCAAATGGATGTCTATTACGACAATTAAGCATTCGAACGGGAACGTGACTAATTACATCGGAATATCCTCGGATATCACAAAAATGAAGAAAGCAGAACAAGATATTCATCTTCTTGCGTACTATGATTCCTTGACAGGAATTCCAAATAGGACATTGTTCTATGATCGTCTGAATTTAGCTTTAAGCAGAGCAAAGAGAAATAATTCATGCGTTGCATTATGCTACATGGATATTGACCGGTTTAAGCTGATTAATGATTCCCTGGGACATGACGCCGGAGATATGCTGCTTATCGAAGTATCGAAACGATTGCAATTTATAATTCCAGAAGAAAATATGCTGTCCAGGTTAGGAGGAGATGAATTTACCCTCTTAATTGAAGGAAAAAATTGCTCGGAGGATGCTGCGGGTATTGCCGAAAAAATTATAAGAGAGATTAGCAAGCCTATCTTATTAAAGGGAAATGAAGTCTCTGTCGGAATAAGCATTGGGATAGCTATTGCACCTCATGACGATACAACCTTAGAAGGAATTATTCGTAAAGCGGATAGCGCTATGTATCATGCCAAAGAAACAGGAAGAGGTAAATATGTATTCTCATCAGCAGAGATTGAGAAGAGAAATCAAGAACAGCTGGAGCTGCAGATCAGATTGAAGAAGGCGCTTCAAAATATGGAATTTGAATTGTTTTTGCAGCCACAGCTTTCGTTTACCGGTCATAATTATCAAATTATCGGAGCTGAAGCTCTGATACGTTGGAACAGCGAGGGGACCATCATACCACCGGGTAAATTTATACCGGCGGCGGAAGAAAACGGCCTGATTCTACCAATAAGCAACTGGATTGCTACAGAAATTTTCGAAATTGATAGGATACTTAAGGAAAACGGTATCAATATAAAACTAGCTATTAATGTGTCTATAAAGCAGTTTGAGAATAAGGATTTTATAAAGCTCCTGCAAAAGCTGCTGGAGGAATATTCTGCTCAGAATATTCAATTGGTTCTAGAGATTACGGAAAGCATGTTCATCAATGACCTCACTCACGCAATCGAGTATTTGGAGGAAATGAAAGCACTCGGTATCAGTATCGCACTGGATGACTTTGGGACAGGATTTTCTTCCTTAAGCTACTTGACAAGACTTCCCATTGATTACCTGAAGATCGACCGGTCTTTTGTCAGCAGGCTGGATGATATTCAAAACAGGAATCTTACTTATTCCATTATATCCATGGCAAAGACTCTAAACCTGAAAACATTAGCAGAGGGAGTTGAGACACTGGATCAAGCGGAAAAGCTGGTAGAAAAGGATTGCGATGAACTTCAGGGTTATTACTTCAGTAAACCAATCCCGGTGAATGACTTTATCGCTTTCCATCATCAATGGAACAGTAATAACTAAAAATAAATCGCTGAATTTGGCCCGGTTCTGGAACCTACAGAGCCGGGCTCTTTTTTTATTGTTTCATTTTTCAAATTCTTTTAATACGAACAATAATGATAATCAATCTCAAAAAGCTTGACAAAATGATTTTTATATAATAGACTAATTCCGTTGCTTAAGTAAAACCAATTTATGAAAATATATGTAATCAGAAAATTGCAGATACTTTATTGAGTTAACTCTGTATTGCCGATTATATTAACATCAAAAGGAGTGTACATATGAAATTCAACAAGATTAGCATTATTGTAATAGCATTCACCTTATTCTTAACAGCTTGTTCTAACGAGGCAAAGACACCTTCCAAGGAACCGGGAGCAGCAGCTTCTTCTGAGGTTACCGAAACACCGGTTACCGAAACGCCGATAGAGGAGTCTACTTCAGCCGAGCCTTCGACAGAAGTGTCAGTGCAATATCCGATTACGATTAAGCATGCTTTCGGTGAAACTATCTTAAATGAAAAGCCGGAGCGGATAGCTACCATCTCCTGGGGAAATCAAGATGTTCCCTTAGCACTGGGTGTAGTACCGGTTGGTGTATCGCAGGCTAACTACGGTGTAATCGATGGTAGTGGCTTGTTACCGTGGACGTTAGAGGGCTTTAAGAGCCTGGGAGTTGATAATCCTGTGATTTTCAATGATACTGACGGTTTGAATTATGAAGCAATCAGCGATGCCGCACCCGATGTCATCCTGGCGGCATACTCAGGAATTACACAGGAGGAATTTGATTTATTATCTGCAATTGCTCCGGTTGTAGCATATCCTACACTTGCATGGCAGACCTATTGGCGTGATCAGATTATAATGGATGCGACCGGTATGGGCATGAAAGCAGAAGGAGAGCAATTGGTTTCAGAGCTGGAACAGCTTATCGTAGAGAAGACAGCGCAGTATCCACAGATAGCCGGAAAGACAGCAGCCTTTTTCTACTTCAATCCCACCGATTTAGGTAAGTTCTATATCTATCTTCCGACTGATCCGCGTGCAGCGTATCTTACTGACCTGGGGATGGAGTTCCCGGAAAGTGTATTAAAGTTATCAGAGGACAGTGCCAGCTTTGCGCTTGAACTCAGCGCGGAAAATGTAGATATACTCAAGGATATCGATATCATTATCGCATACGGTGATGCTGCACTACTGGAAGCTTTGAAGGCTGATCCGTTGGTTGGTACCATTCCTGCCGTTCAGAGGGGCTCTGTGGCTTTGATTACAGACGGGACACCTCTTGCAGCCTCCGGTACTCCCAGTGCATTATCCATTCCCGCTACAATCGATGAATATCTGAACTTAATCGGAGAGGCAGCTGATAAAGCAGAATGAAATTCACAAAAACAATGATTATTATAATAAGCAGTATTCTTGGTATCGCGCTGTGTGTGACAGCCTCATTGGCCTTCGGAGCACGTAATATAGATTTTGCAGAGGTAATGAACGCATTGTTTCACGCTGACAGTACATCCTTTGAAGCGATCGTAGTACGGGAACGAATACCACGAACTGTATTCAGTCTGATTGCCGGAGCTGCACTTGGAGTCTCCGGCGCTCTGATGCAGGCAATCACACGAAATCCAATTGCAGATCCCAGTATACTGGGGGTTAATACCGGTGCTTCCTTGTTTGTGGTAAGCGGAATTGCGTTCTTTCATATCAATTCCGCAGGCCAATACATATGGTTCGCTTTAGTAGGTGCTGCTGTAACCGCAGTCTTTGTCTACGGAGTCGGTTCCCTTGGATCAGGAGGTGCGACCCCAATCAAGCTGGCCCTGGCAGGCGCTGCAACCAGTGCGGCATTATCCTCTCTGGTTAGTGCGGTCATCCTTCCCAGAACCGAGGTAATGAATGCGTTTCGTTTCTGGCAGGTAGGAAGTGTCAGTGGTGCAACGTGGGAGGGAATTATAACGGTTTCTCCCTTTCTGATCATTGGTATCCTGATGGGACTTCTGGCTACTCCGGCACTCAATGCGCTGGCTTTGGGAGATGATGTGGCTACCGGATTAGGGGTACGAACAGGACTGATTCGCGTGGTTAGTGCGGTTGCCGGTGTGCTGTTATGTGGGGCGACTACTGCACTGGCAGGACCCATCGGATTTGTCGGGCTAATGATTCCACATACTATGCGCCTTATATTTGGCCCAAATCTACGGCTTATTGTCCCAATGTCAGCTGTCGGAGGAGCAATGCTCTTAACGATTTCTGATATTGTCGGAAGACTGATCGGTAAACCGGGTGAGCTTGAGGCCGGGATTATTACAGCATTTTTTGGGGCTCCAATTCTGATCATTATTGCAATGAGAGCGAAGGTACGATCGATATGATAAATAATAAACATGATTTAATCCGGATGGGCATAGCTCAGAGAAGAGTACGATTAATAACAGTCACCATACTGCTGGCTACGCTGACCTTGATATTAGCCAGTCTTATGCTGATTTTCGGCAACACCATCTATCCGCCCGGCATGGTAATCAGAGCACTCCTTGGTGAGCAGATAAAAGGTGCATCCTTTGCCATTAACACACTCAGATTGCCAAGAATGCTGATAGGATTATTCGTAGGTCTTGCTTTCGGAATAGCCGGAAATACCTTTCAGACGATGCTTCGTAATCCTCTTGCCAGTCCGGATATTATTGGAGTTACTTCAGGCTCCAGTGTAGCGGCTGTTTTATGCATCCTGGTACTAAATATTAACGGAAATATCGTTTCTGTTGCTTCTGTTATATCGGGACTTTTTGTAGCGGCATTGATTTATATCCTTTCCAGGGGTGGAAGCTTTTCAGGCGGCAGATTGATTTTGATTGGAATAGGAATTCAAGCAATGCTGAATGCGGTGATTTCATTCTTACTGCTAAGAGCGAACCAATACGACGTACCTGCCGCCCTGCGTTGGCTTAGCGGAAGTCTAAACGGGATGCAGATGAAGGATGTTCCCGGACTATTCGTTGTAGTTGTAGTCTTTGGATTTGTGATAATTATGCTTGGAAGACATCTTAAGATTTTAGAGCTAGGGGAACAGTCGGCTATTACCCTTGGGTTAAAAGCGGATCGGACAAGGCTCCTGTTGGTTTCATGCTCCGTATTCTTAATTGCTTTTGCAACTGCGGTGACCGGACCGATTGCCTTTGTCGCATTTCTTGCAGGACCAATTGCCGGAAGACTAGTGGGAAGAGGCAGCTCTAATGTGCTTCCCTCTGGTTTAGTCGGAGCAGCTTTAGTGCTTGGAGCGGATCTTATCGGCCAATTTGCCTTTGATATCCGGTTTCCTGTAGGAATCATTACAGGAATTCTGGGGGCACCCTATCTATTATTTTTACTGATACGTATCAATCGAACCGAAGGTGCAGCATGAGAAATACAAATATATTGTCAGCGAAGGGAATCGTAGCCGGATATGATAAAAAGACTATCCTTCATGGAATAGATGCTATCATTCCGAGTAATAAAATCAGTGTTATCATAGGAGCAAATGCCTGTGGCAAATCCACCTTATTAAAGACCTTTGCCAGACTGCTCAGACCATCCTCCGGTGAAATTGTACTTGATGGAAAACAAATTGACCAGATACCTTCAAAGCATTTGGCAAGAGTGTTAGGATTGCTTCCTCAATCCCCGGTGGTTCCTGAGGGTATTATTGTGTCAGATTTAGTTGCCAGGGGGCGATTTCCCTATCAGACCTTCTTAAGGGGGATGGGAAAAAAGGATTATGAAGCAGTGGAAGAAGCGTTAGAAATCATGGGAATCACGGACCTTGCCAATCGGAGTGTAGATGAATTGTCAGGTGGTCAGCGCCAAAGGGTCTGGATCGCCATGGCTCTTGCACAGCAGACAGATATCCTTCTTCTGGATGAACCCACTACATTTCTTGATATTGCTTATCAGATTGAGATATTAGATCTATTAACTGATTTAAACCGCAAGCGCGGCACTACCATCGTTATGGTACTGCACGATATTAATCTCTCCGCACGTTATGCGGATTATATATTTGCTGTTCATAAAGGCAATCTTGTTGCCCAGGGTGCACCTTCTGAGGTTATAACAGAGGGCTTGATGAAGCAGGTATTTGGACTCGATTGCTCAGTAATCAAGGATCCGGTTTCCGATTCACCCCTCATTGTACCAAAGGGAAGGCACTATGTAAGGAATATTGTTTAAAATATCTTGCAAGAACTACATGAGTCCAGAATACACAGTTCGACGGTGTATGGGTTGATGTTGTTCTTGCTTTTTTTATGGTGGGTTACTGACATTTAGTAAACCTCTTGCAATTAGCTTAGATTAGTTGTCAGGATTACATTTTCTGATATAATGAAAGAGAAGCAACTTCACTAAGTTGAAGGGTAATCGGCATTTTGTACTGCATCGAAAATGCAGTATGGGAGGATAATATGAAGGATGTGATAAGAGCAGTTGACAATTATATCGAAGTGCTACCGCCAGATAGGAAGGAAGTCATCACGAAGCTTAGGAAGATAATACAGGAGAATTTGCCGGAGGGCTTTGAGGAGAATTTTAGTTATGGTATGATAGGCTATGTAATCCCCCTATCGCTATATCCTTTGGGCTACCATGCCAAGAAAGGTGAACCGCTCCCATTTCTGTCCGTAGCATCTCAGAAGAACTATATCGCTCTATATCATATGGGCCTTTATGCAAATAATGAAATAGAAGAATGGTTTCGAACAGAATATGCAAAAAGAGTTTCCTCTAAATTGGATATGGGAAAAAGCTGTATCCGTTTCAAAAGCCTACAGCATATTCCTTATGATCTGATCGCGGAGCTGTGCAGCAAGATTACTGTACAGGAGTATATTGCGGCATATGAAAAAGCATTAATGAACAGAGAATAGACTGTACTACAATTTTGTTGTATAATTGCTTTTATCTGTGTTAAATTTGTGTAGCATAGAAAACGCTGAGAAAAGAAGTAGAGGATTAATAATAAAAGATGAGATTAGATCGCTTCCTGGCTGAAGCTAGTGTTGGAACAAAGAAGATTGTGCGCATCTATGTGAAGGAAGGCAAGGTAACCGTGAATCATCAGACGATAGATAATCCTGCTCTGGAAATAGATGAAAAATCGGATATCATAAGGTTTCTCGGAAATGAAGTGGTTCATACCGGAAAATTCTATTATATGTTTCATAAACCGGAGGGCTGTATTACTGCAACGAAGGATGTCATGAATAAGACGGTATTGGATTATTTTGATGCCAGGCACAGCAAGGGGCTATTCCCTGTCGGAAGGCTGGATAAAGACACCGAAGGACTGCTTCTCATGACAAATGATGGTGAATTCAGTCATGGGCTCATGTTCCCGGATAAGCAAATCGAAAAAACCTATTTCTTTTGGGCCTTTGGCAGCCTGGATCATGAGGCCAAAGCTCGGCTGATATCAGGGATCATGATCGGAGAAGGGGAGCCGCTAGCAAAAGCAATCTGCATCGAAGTGGAAGAGGAAGGCTTATATCATGAGCTTAGGGATCGTATTGATTTGTTAAATCTTAAGGAGATCAAGATTGATCCTACAAGGCAGAAGCTTGTATCCGGGTATCTTACCATCACAGAAGGGCGGAAGCATCAGGTGAAGCGGATGCTGAAGGCGGTAGGCTGCTATGTGGCTTACTTAAAACGTGTTTCCATCGGCGGATTATTATTGGATGAAACACTTCAAAAAGGCCAATATCGGGAGCTGACAGAGGATGAGGTCAGAGGCTTGAGCCAAATTGCAGAAGGATTACAGGAGACGAATGAGTGAAAAAGTTTAAGAAGTTTTATATTGAAATAACGAATGTATGTAATCTGAATTGTGAATTCTGTCCACAGACAGGGCGATCGCCGGAATTCATGAGTATTGATACCTTCCGCAGTATACTGGACCAGATTAAGGAATATACCGATTATCTCTATTTCCACGTGAAGGGAGAGCCTCTTCTTCATCCTTTCATCGAAGAATTACTGGATATCAGTCATGAAAAAGGTTTTCGAGTCAATATCACCACCAATGGAACTCAGATTCAAAGGGTAAAGAATAAACTCATGAATAAGCCTGCTCTCAGGCAGATTAATTTCTCCCTGCATAGCTTTGATGGCAATGAGGGAGCGAAAGATAAGGCGGAGTATATGGAACATATACTGAGCTTTATCAGAGAAGCCATGGATAAGACAGAGCTGATTGTAGCTCTACGGCTTTGGAACCTGGAAGAGAATAATGTGGCTAATAAAGAGAAGAAGAGAAACTATGAACTACTTGCCTCCATAGAAAAGGAGTTCGCTTTGCCCTTCAAGATTCAGGAGAAGGTCACACCCGGCAGCGGAATAAAAATAGCCGAGCGAATCTTTCTGAATCAGGATTATCAATTCAAATGGCCTGACTTAAGGGAGATGGAGGACGATGGCATCGGTTTTTGCTACGGACTTCGTAATCAGGTGGCGATTCTGGTGGATGGAACAGTGGTACCTTGTTGTTTGGACGGAGAAGGGATTATAACCTTAGGAAATATAAAAGATACATCATTTTCTGATATCATCGATGGGGAAAGAGCATCTAAAATTGTCGATGGTTTTTCCAGACGGGAAGCCGTAGAGGAGCTCTGTAGAAAATGCGGTTACAGAAAAAGATTTGGTTGAGATAGATTATAAAGAGAAGAAGGATGCATATGAATAATAACGATATTTTGATAAGATTACGGTATGCCTTAGATATCAAGGATATCGATATGATGGAAATCTTCAAACTGGGAGGCGTCACCGTTACAAGGGATGAGCTTCAGAGGATATTATTAAAGCCTAAGAATATCAATCATATTGATATGGATGAGGAAGAGTTTATTGCCGATGAGAATATGAGAAGATGTAATAACTATATGCTGGAATCCTTTTTGAATGGATTTATTACCTTTAAGCGAGGGAAGCAGGAAGTGAGACCCGGTGAGCCTGAAAAACAGGCTTATATCATAAAAGATAATAAAGCGGTTAATAATGTTCTGCTAAAGAAATTGAAAATCGCATTATCACTTACCAGTGAGGATATGCTTGCTATCTTTCAAGCAGCAGGACTCAATCTGTCAAATGGTGAGTTAAGTGCAGTTCTACGAAAAGAAGGACAGCGTAATTATAAGGAATGCGGCGATCGGTATGCCAGAAATTTCTTAAAGGGCTTAGCAATCAGATACCGGGATAAATAACTTTTTATGTCAAACGAGGGGCTTTATTGCAGCAAAAGGATAAAACTAGGTTGGTGAATGAGATGGAACTTGAGAAATATATTGCATTTATTGAAGAAACAGAAAAACTAAAATCAGTTGTTCGGACAGCATGGACGAGTAACGGACGAAGAGAAAGTACCGCCGAGCATTCCTGGAGACTTGCGCTGTTCGCAGGTACTCTGAAGGAGTACTATCCGGAACTGGATCTGGTGAAAATTATCATGATGAGTCTCATTCATGATATTGGGGAGATTTATGAAGGGGATATATCTGCCGCACTATGTCCTGATAAGGATGACAAGTATGATATGGAGTATAAAGCGGCACAATCTGTGTTTGCACTTCTTCCGGAGCCTCAAGCCAGCCAATTGATGGACATCTGGCTGGAGTATAATAATAATGCAACACCGGAGGCCAAACTGGTTAAGGCACTGGATAAGGCGGAAACAATCATTCAACACAATCAGGGAGACAATCCGGCGGATTTTGATTATCAATTTAATCTGGGTTATGGCAAGGAATACTTTAAGAATAATGAGATGCTGGAGCTTCTTAGATCCATAATTGATGAGAGAACCAGTCAAAAAGGATAGTTAGTATAAGAAATTCATAAAGAGTATAAGTAAACGATGGCGTGAGAGTGCGGACTTTCGCGTCTTTTTTCTCTCTGAATCCGGTACAAAAATAGTTGACTTCAAGTTAGCTTTAGGTGCTATCATAGTGATATTAAATAATATTCAAGTGGAAAGCATTTCAATATAATTGAATTAGAGAACTAGATAAGTTATCATGAAGGTGGACATTCTTTACGATGATTGTATATGCTTTTAAGCTTTCGATAGAAGAAACAAAATGACACAGGAGACAAGAAATGAGAAAGTTGGTAGTCGGTATATTAGCCCATGTGGATGCAGGAAAGACAACTTTGGCGGAAGGCATGCTCTATCTGACCGGAAGTATCAGAAAATTAGGCAGAGTGGATCATAAGGATGCATTCCTGGATACCTATACGCTGGAGCGTGCCAGAGGAATCACCATCTTCTCAAAGCAAGCGGTATTATCCTATAAAAATATAGAGGTCAACCTGCTGGATACCCCGGGACATGTGGATTTTTCTGCTGAAATGGAACGGACCTTGCAGGTCCTCGATTATGCGGTTCTGGTCATTAGCGGAAGCGACGGTGTTCAGGGGCATACAGAAACCTTATGGAGACTTCTGATAAGGTATCGAATACCGACCTTTATTTTTATAAATAAGATGGATTTGGTGGGAACAGACCGATCGGCGTTGATGAATGTATTGAAAAGAAAGCTGGGTGACGGATGTGTAGATTTCTCGAAGGAACATGATCCGGAAGCTTTTATGGAGAATTTGGCAATTTGTGATGAAGAATTGCTGGAGCAATATATGGAGCAGGGAGCACTTAAGCCGGAGGATATTACCTCGGTGATAGCGGAAAGAAAGGTATATCCATGTTATTTCGGCTCAGCCTTAAAGCTGGAAGGGGTGGAAGAATTACTTGATGGGCTGGAGCGCTATACTCAGACGCCCTCATATCCGGAAACCTTTGGTGCCAAGATTTATAAGATAACCAGGGATGATCAGGGGAATCGACTGACTCATATGAAGATAACCGGCGGAAGCCTCAGAATTCGGAATCTGCTCTCCAACAATGAGCTGGAGAAGAGAAAGCTACCATATGGGAACGGATCGATTGAGGGAGAGAAGGAGTCAGAATTCTGGGAGGAAAAAGTGAGTCAGATACGAATTTATTCCGGAGTCAGATACGAAGCGGTCGATGAAGTCAGGGCCGGAACAGTATGTGCAGTGGCCGGACTAAGCCGGACCTACCCGGGAGAAGGGCTTGGAATCGAAGCAATCGCCGATATGCCAATATTGGAACCGGTATTAAACTATCAGATCCTACTGCCGGAAGGGTGTGATCCCCACAGTATGCTATCCAAGCTTCGTCAACTGGAGGAAGAAGACCCACAGCTTCATATTGTGTGGTCTGAGCAGCTGAAGGAGATTCAGGTACAGCTGATGGGTGAAGTGCAGATCGAGATTCTAAAGAGTATCATATCAGAGCGCTTCGGTGTAAATATTGACTTCGGAACCGGTAATATCGTATATAAAGAAACGATTAAGGAACCGGTTATGGGTGTAGGACATTTTGAACCCTTGCGCCATTATGCAGAGGTGCATCTGCTTCTGGAACCGGATGAGCCGGGAAGCGGACTTTCCTTCGATACAAATTGCAGTGAGGATCTTCTGGATCGCAGCTGGCAGCGGCTGGTATTGACTCATCTTGAAGAGAAAGAGCATGTGGGAGTATTGACCGGTTCACCGATAACCGATATGAGAATCACATTAATTGCTGGACGTGCCCATCAGAAGCATACAGAGGGCGGAGATTTCAGACAGGCTACCTATCGTGCGGTGAGGCAGGGCTTGAAAAGAGCCCAAAGTGTTCTGTTGGAGCCGTATTATAATTTTAAGCTGGAAATTCCCTCGGAGGCGGTAGGAAGAGCAATGTCCGATATCGTGAGAATGAATGGGAGCTTTAACCCGCCTGAGGTAGCGGAGGAGATCTCCATCGTTACCGGATACGCCCCGGTTGCTACAATGAGGGGCTATCAGTCAGAAGTTACGGCTTATACCAAAGGTCGGGGACGATTATTTTGTACATTAAGGGGTTATCTGGCCTGTCATAATTCGGACGAAGTCATACAGGCTATGGATTATGATAGTGAGAGAGATCCCTATAATCCTACGGGATCCGTATTCTGTGCCCATGGTGCAGGCTTTGTAGTGGAATGGGATAAGGTTCCCAGCTACATGCATCTGGATTCTCTTTGGGAACAGCCGGTTCTTAACGACGTGAAGGAGGCATTCGAGGAGAAGCCGATTGCACCGAAGTCACGTGGGTCCTATAGTGGGTCAATACAGGAGGATAAAGAGCTGGAAGCAATCTTTACCAGCACCTACGGTCCAATCAAGAGAAAATTGACTTATTCCTCCGGCAGTCTCGGTTATGAGAAGAAGGCCAATGTTGAAAAGACGATGGTAAGACAGCAGCCGGAGGAAAAGAAAAAGGAGCCTGTGAAGGAATACTTACTGGTAGACGGCTATAATATTATTTTTTCCTGGGAGGAATTGAATGAACTCTCTAAGGTGAATATGGATGCAGCCAGGAGCAAATTGATGGATATCTTATGTAACTATCAGGGCTTTAAGAAGTGCATTCTAATCCTTGTTTTTGATGCCTATAAGGTCAAGGGTGGATTAGGGGAAGTATTTGATTACCATAACATTCATGTGGTGTACACCAAGGAAGCAGAAACGGCGGATGAATATATTGAGAAGGTAACCCATGAAATGGCCAGAAATCATCATGTTACCGTTGCAACCTCGGATGCATTGGAACAATTAATCATTCTTGGACAGGGTGCGGTCCGATTTTCAGCAAATGATTTAAAAATGGAGATCACCCGTGTCAGAGATCAGATACGCAGAGATTATCTGGACAAACAGCAGGGAGGCCGGGCATTTATAGGAGATCAATTCGATGATATACTGGGGCAATTTGATGATGAAAGTAATGGGAATGGTATTAAGATAAAAAAATATTAATACTATTGAACGTATGTTATTATAAATAGATATGACACTATTTGAACCATTGATCATTTATATAAGAAAAGGAGAAACCGATGAAAATAATTATGTATGGTACCGAAATCTGTCCGGATTGTGTAGAAGCCAAAAAACAGCTGAGTATGGATGAAAGTGTTGAATTAGACTATAGAGATATAACAGAAAGTACAAAGCTATTAAAGGAATTCTTAGCCTATCGTGACCATGAGGCAATATTTGGTGCGATTAAGGAAGAAGGAAGAATCGGAATTCCTTTCTTTCTTCTTGAGGATGGCACAAAGACCTTAGAGATTGAAGAGTATATCAGTATGAAGAAAATTGAAGCTGAGCAGGCTATCAATTCCTGTTCCATTGACGGAAAAGGACATTGTTAAAGAGATTAGCTTAACGAAAGGAGATCTTGTATGACAATTAATCGCAGTAAAGTAGTAATTGTAGGAGCAGGTCTGGTAGGTTCCTCTACCGCATTTAGCTTGATTACACAGGGTATTTGTGATGAAGTGATGATCATTGATATAAATAAAAATAAGGCGCGTGGTGAGGTAATGGATTTGTGCCACTGCGTAGAGTACTTAAATCGAAATGTTAAAGTGTCAGAAGGCGATTATGAGGATTGTGCTGATGCAGATATCGTTGTTATCACAGCGGGATCACCTCCGAAGCCTGGTCAGACCAGGCTGGACACTCTGGAGCTGTCAGCGAATATTGCAAAGGCAATTGTGGAGCCTATTATGGCCTCCGGCTTTCGAGGACACTTTATCGTGGTATCGAACCCCGTCGACATCATAGCATATTACGTATATAAATTATCCGGCCTTCCCAAGAATCAGGTTATCGGTACCGGTACAGCCATGGATTCCGCAAGACTCAAGCATTTCCTCGGAGATCTGATCGGGGTGGATCCAAGAAGCGTGCAGGGCTACACGATGGGAGAGCATGGTGACAGCCAGATGTGCCCTTGGTCCCATGTAACCGTCGGTGGAAAACGTCTCACAGATATTATAGAAGATAATGAGGAGTATAAGAATGTCGATCTGGATGAAATCGTGAGACGTGTGGCACGCGTCGGCTTAGATATCCTGGAGGTAAAGGGAACTACCTGCTATGGAATCGCTACGGCAGTAGTCGGTATCATTAAGGCTGTGATGAATGATGAGAATAAAATCATACCGGTATCCACCTTATTGGAAGGGGAATTCGGCGAACGAGATGTCTTCTGTGGTGTTCCGGTAATACTCAATCGAAGCGGAGTGCAGGATATCATCGAAGTCCACCTAACTCCTGAGGAAGAAAAGAAATTCAAACAATCCGTATCGGTAATAAGAGAATATACTCAAAAACTAAATATAAACGAAGCATAAACTAAGTAATAGTGTGAAGTTAAGCATTTTCACTCTTCTAAGTTTATGCCTGCAGTCTTTAAAGTGTAAAGGACATACTGGCTAACACTGAGACGGAACGAACTGCATCCCTCCCATACTGCATTATGTAAGGGATGCAGCCCGTTCCGTCTTATATATTACCTTTTTGAGCTGTCGTTTTAATAAAGTATAGCGAATTATTGTTTCGTCAATGTATACAGGGCATAAGAGGATATGTTCACCATCTGATAACCTTCCTCTTCTTTTTTGTCAAAGGAAATAATATAATCCATCTTATAGGTGGTCATTTCATCCTTTGATCCATTCACAGTGAGGCCTTCGGGGAAGAGAACAAGATAAATTCCATCTCCTTCTTTCAGACTCATAACTGCATTCTCCACATCGCATCCATAGGTACCATAATGCATATTGCTCTTGTCCTTCGTGCTATCCTTATACCATTCGTAGGTGCCGTCTTCCTTAAGTACCAGGTAACCGCTTTCTGCAACATCCCATTCTCCAACCAGAAACTCATGAGCCTTTGCCTCATTCTCAGTATTGGCTACATCCGTCGCCTTGATATCGGACATCATCTTTATGGCTTCCTCATAACCGGCTTCATAATTTTTATCCGTAGAAGTATATGAGATGGAAGCTGCATTGTAATACTTACCATAGTAACGTTGATAAACCTTGCGGATGGTGTTGCCATCCTTGAAGCTGTATCCGTATTCGTACCAGGCGGCTCCGTTTACATCAATCTTATTGGGTTTCAGAAAAACCTCAAAACCTTCATTGGTGGAAACCATCGTTTCAAAAAAACGAATCATATCCATAGGATGCTGATATGTGCCTTCCTGCGAAACATAAATGCTAACCGTATTTCCTTTAATGTCCTTGAATTCTAGGGGAGCCGTCTCGTCCGTGCTCTTAATATATTCCCAAACCTTTGCATTGTATTGAAAGGCCAGATTTCCGATACTGACCGGTTGGAGTTCTTCTTTCTTGTTGCTGCAGGCAGTAAACAATAAGAGAGTAAATAAAATAATGATTACAGCTGGTGTCCTTTTTTTCATCATAAGCTTCCTTCACTTTCTAATCCTTGGCAGTATCTTATCATGCCGACTTTTTATGAATATGTTACACCACATTATAGAAAAATACAAGGAAAAGTCTTGTAGGGATTGACATAATAAGGAATAAAAAAATAAAATAATAAGAGGATACGACATGTATAAACGAAAAAAGAAGCACTTCAATCTATGAAGTACTTCTTTTTCATGTTATAGTAAAGTTCATCCTATAACATATAAAGCCCTCCGGGCAAGCGAACGAAGTTCACTTTGGGATGACGCACCTCGCGGCAAGGAATATATTGCTACGCAATCCGCTCGGGCGCGAAAGTGTCAGCATGCTGACACTTTGTTCTTATATAATCCGACTCGAAGTATGCTCAAGCTGTAAAGATTAATCCTCTTCTGCGGTATCATCCTTTGGAACAATGATATTAAGTAAGAAGGATACTACGAAGGATACAACGATAGGAGACTTACCAATAATGTTCTGCACGTCTGTAGGGAAGAACTGTAAGGAAGTAGCTACGGTACTGATACCAACTCCAAGTGCCAAAGCGATACCCACGATCATCTTATTACGATAATTTAAAGGCTGCTGTGAAATCAACTGAATACCGGACATAGTAATGGCTGCGAAAACTGTAATTGTAGCACCGCCAAGTACCGGATATGGAATTGTTGTCATAACCGCACCGAACTTCGGAACTAAACCGGCAGCAAGCATAATCATACCTACGATAAGGAATACCCTTTTTGCCACGACCTTAGTTGTTACGATAAGACCTACATTCTGGCTGTAAGGATCAGTAGGCAGACCACCGATGCAAGCACCGAGCATACCCATGATACCCTGACCCTTGATTGCGCCACCGATTTCCTTGTCGGTTGCTTCACGGTTGAAACCACCAATCGCTGTTGAGGAAACGTCGCCGATTGTTTGTACCGCCTGTACGATGTACATGATTATCATAGCCAGGATTGCGGAGGGATGGAATTCAACACCCCAATAAAGAACCTTGGGAAGCGCAATCCAGCTTGCGCTTGCAACATTATCAAAGCTTACCATACCACCCATAGCGATGGATAGAATATAGCCGACTGCGATACCAATCAGCATACCGGACACCTTGATATAACCTTTTCCGAAGAAGTTACATGCAAGTGTGATGGCTAGTACAATAAGAGCAACAAGCCAATACTTGGGATCACCAAAGTTCTCAGCATTCGCACTGCCGCCGGCCATATAAGTAATAGCAGTACTATATAGTGATAGACCAATACTTAATACTACGGTACCGCTTACGATAGGAGGGAAGAATTTTCGTATCTTGCCTATTCCTGCTCCTATGAAGATGGAGGCAAAGGCGCCAACCAGCTGGGCACCGAAGATAGCACGGATACCGTAATTCATACCAATTGCTGTTAAAATAGGCATATAAGCAAAGGCAACACCCATAACATTGGGTAATCCCATACCAAATCCCAAGATAGGAAATAGCTGTATCAAGGTAGTTAAGCCACCGATAATCATAGCTGCCTGCATCAGAAGAATCTTTTCTTCCTCCGGAAGACCGAGTAATTGTGCAACCAAAATCGGCGGAGTAATATTACCAACAAGCATTGCGAGTACATGCTGTAATGCCTGGGGTATAGAGGAGCCCCAGCCGGGTTTCCCGTTCAATTCAAATAATGATGTTTCTAATCTTTCTGCTTTCTTTTTACTCATAGATTAATATTCCTTTCGATTTTCTATTTATATAACCCTTTTGTTTAGATAATTGATTAGACAAACCTGTAATGCTAATGTGTAAAAATCTTTGTTTGATTAATCAATCTAAAATATGGATAAAAAAATAATATTCAAATTAATAGAAGTATTTATTATTCTAATTATTTTGAATATTGCATTGTAGAAAATCACCACACTTTCTTAGCAGATTATAAATTTATTATACATTATTAACACACAAAATGGAATAGTAATTTTTAATATTTTGACAAATTTCACTCTTTTTTTATCTATGTTAGAGAAAGATACAACTTTTCGCTAAAAGCTTTGTTTTCCTTATGTTATATAACAGATTATCATCCGAGTATTTTTTTAGGAACCTTTTGAAAAATATAGAAAGGTGGTATACAATAGATAAGTATCAACATGCAATATGATATTTCAGCTGCATGCCGTATAAGCAGCTGCTGATCGGATATCCAATATGATAAAAAGCTATAACAATGAAGAGAACGGAGTGATAACAGATGTTAAATATAGGATGCCACCTGTCCTCATCGAAGGGTTTTCTGCACATGGGACAGGAAGCACTCACCATAGATGCGAATACATTTCAATTCTTTACCCGTAACCCCCGAGGCAGCAAGGCAAAGGATATTGATCCGAAGGATGCTAAGCTGCTTTGCGAACTTGCGAGGAAGAATTCCTTTGCCGTTCTACTGGCACATGCTCCTTATACTCTTAATGCCTGTTCGGCAGATACCAATACGCGTGAGTTTGCCATACAGACTATGGCTGACGATTTAAGGCGTATGGAGTATGTTCCTAATAATCTGTATAATTTCCATCCCGGAAGTCATGTAGGGCAGGGAATTGATATCGGTATCGAACTGATTGCAGATGTATTAAATGATATCCTGACACCGGAGCAAAGTACGATTGTCTTATTAGAAACCATGTCCGGTAAGGGAACGGAGGTAGGAAGTACCTTTGAAGAATTAAGATGTATTATTGATAAAGTGAAATTATCCGATAAAATAGGTATATGTCTGGATACCTGTCATGTTTATGATGCAGGTTATGATATTGTAAACGATCTGGAGGGGGTACTGGAGCAGTTTGACCATGTGATTGGGCTGGAGCGACTTAAGGCAATCCATATCAATGACAGTAAGAATCCCTTCGCAAGTCATAAGGACCGACATGAGAAGATCGGAGAAGGCAGCATTGGGCTAGAGGCCATCACGAGAATCATTAATCACCCTGCACTTTGCGGACTACCGTTTTATCTGGAAACTCCCAATGAGCTGGAGGGATATGCTGAGGAAATTCGTATTCTAAGAGGTGCTTATTGCCGATAAGAAGAAACAACGCATGAAGTCATCAAGGAGATAAGGATAGAGGAGGTTTTAAAATAATGAGAAATAGACATTTTACGAAGCAAAGTCAGAATAATTTATTTTACACGTTGGCAAGAAAATTAATCATATTACTGATCTGCTTAGCATTTGCAGCTTCCGGTCTTACAAAGCCGGTGCTTACCCTTGCAGCAGGAAATGGTCAGGAGTCGGAGCTCCATGCGTTTTATCCGGCCAATGCAAAATATTCCGAGCAGCTGAAAAAGTACATCGATGAGGTGGATTCCATTAGCTTTGCCTGGGCAAGAATTGACTCGGAGGAGCCTGGGGTGGTGAATACCGTGAAAGGAAAGAGTGGTAATCAAAGCTTCTTCTATCCGAGCGATTTTCTTAAACCCGTGGAATATGCGAAGAGCAAAGGTAAGTCTATTCAGATGAATATCTATATGGATGGGAAGGACTGTACTGAGCTGCTGCCCTATGATGATAAGCGAAGAGCCATGCTTCAGGCAATCACTGATTTTATTCAAACGGATATTTCTTCCGGAAAAGGCATCTATTATGATGGTGTTGTCATAGATTTTGAAGGTCTGCGTAATACAGCCGCAGATAGTACCCCTTTGCTGTATGAAGGGAAGCAGATCGGAATATATTATGTTCAATTTTTAACCGAGCTGAAAAATCAACTTGCTTCAATCGATAAGAAGCTTTTCGTGGCGGTAAATCCTGGCTTATATTATGACGGCTATGATTATTCTGCAATTATGGACGTGGCCGATCGTGTCATACTGATGGCCCATGATTACGAGCCTGTAGAGCGTCTTCAGAAAAATCAGGTGCAGCAATATACCGGTTACGATGCCTTAGAGCCGATTAACAGCATGGCACCGATACAACAGATCAGGCAAGCACTCAATGAAATTCAAAGTGTCGCTTCCGATAAAAATGCTTTAGCAAAGGTCTGGCTTCAGATTACCTTTGACAGCGCCCAGTGGCAATTCGATGTGAGCTCCGCGGAAGGATGGGAAAGCCTGAAGGATACCGCACTAAGCCGCGAAGGCAGAGTGACACCCTTATATCAGTCAATTAAGGCTCGTGTCGATAATACCGATGGGATGGGAAAGCAGATTACCTACGGCTATAATAATGAGCTACAGACTCCCTACATACAATATTATAATACCTCCGATAAGTCCTGGAATATCATGCTATATGAGGACAGCAACAGTATTAAGGCTAAGGTAGATTTGGCTAAGGCATACGGACTTGGTGGTATTTCGGTGTGGAGTCTTGCTAATGTACCCGATTATACTGATGCAAAGGGAAAAGAATTTCACCTGGACGGATGGACTACGCTCCTTGATCAGATGGCTTCCTTTGATGATCCGGTAGATGGAGATAGTCAGTATATCAGTTTTACTGATTCCACCTTAGAACAGGCCGTTCGTGAGAAATTAGGTAAGCCATCCGGTAAATTGACCCTCGCTGATACGAATGGAATCTACCGGTTGAAGCTGCCACAGGGAGTGAAAAGTCTTAAGGACCTGAAGCATCTTAATAATCTAGAATATCTGGATGCGCAGCAGCTGGGAATTAATGATATCAGCAGCCTAAGCAGCCTGACCAAGCTTAGAGTGCTCTATCTTCAGCGTAATAGTATTTCTAATATTAATACGCTTAAAAAGCTAACCAAGCTGGAAATACTATCGCTGAACGGAAATCAGTTGACAGGGATAGATGCCTTATCAGGATTGACAAAGCTTCGGAAGTTGTATCTGCGAGAGAACAAGATATCAGATATTACTCCGTTAAGCAAGCTAACCAAACTGAAAACACTGGAAATCGGAATAAATAATATAAAGAAGGTTGATGCATTAAAAAGCCTGAAGAGTCTGAACGTCTTAGCGTTGGACAATAATAAAATAACCGATGTCAAAGCGTTAAAGACCTTGACCGGATTAGAGAGCATATATCTGCAGAGAAATACCATCAGTGATATCAGTGCATTATCTTCTATGAAGGTGCTGCGATTCATTTCACTGAACGGAAACAAAATAAATAACATAAAACCCTTAAGTAAGCTTACAAAGCTGGAAATGCTGTATCTGAAGGATAATAAAATTACTTCAGTTACTTCTCTGAAGGGGCTGACCGGTTTGAAGGAATTATATCTGGGAGGAAATCAGATCACTGACTATAGCCCGGTAAAGAACCTGTTAAAAATGTCTGATTTTCAGTGTGATTTTAACTAGAATTAGTAGCGGTGGCAGTATACTGTGAAAAGATTTTTTGTTTTAAGAAAGCGAGGCAAAGTATGAATATAACCTATATAGGACATAGTGGTTTTCTAATAGAATGGGAGAATTGTTATTGGCTGTTTGATTATTATACCGGTGAAATACCTGCCTTGAATCCTAAGAAGAAGCTAATTGTATTTGCCAGTCACAAGCACGGAGATCATTTTAACCCGGAGATATTTGGCTTAGGGGATCAATATCCTGAAGTCCAGTATGTGTTATCCTCCGATATCAGAATCGTGAAAGCAAATGCCGGGAAGTATGATGTAAAGGAAGAAATATTGGATAGAATCATCTCCGTAAAGCCGAACAGGGAATATGAGTTACAGGATACAGACAATCATACCTTCCAGCTGCAGACGCTCAAATCCACCGATTCCGGTGTTGCATTTCTATTGAATTACAGAGGGAAGACGATCTATCATGCCGGTGACCTTAACCATTGGATATGGAAGGAAGAGACGAAGCAGAGTAATAACGATATGACAGCAAAGTTCAATATGGAGATGGAATTTCTTAAGGATAAAAGCATTGATATTGCTTTTGCTCCGTTAGACCCAAGGCAGGAGGAGTGGTACTATCTGGGGCTGGAGAAGCTTCTGAATACAGCGAAGGTCGGAAGGGTATATCCGATGCATTTTTGGGGTAAGCCGGAGATCATTCTTAAGTTTAAGCAGGAAAGAAGTCA